>JANNYA010000121.1:0-7983 GCA_031409855.1 Rhodanobacteraceae bacterium
CAGGACGCGCGTTTGCGCAGCTTGCCGGTCATTATTGTGTCCTATCGCAACAGTCCAGAGGACCACGCGCGCGGCATGGAAGTACGCGCAGACCGTTATTTGACGAAAAGCGATTTCGACAACGAACGCTTTCTCAATGCCGTGATCGATTTGATTGGCCCGGCGCAATGAACGGCGCACATGGAGCGAGCGTGAGCCATATTGTGCTCTTCAGTGCGCAGCGTTTGCAGCGAGAAGCAGTGCGGCGCAGCCTAAGCCGCGCCGATATTACGGTCGATTTATATGCATCGAGCCTGGATGGCTGGCGCGATGCCCTTGCGCCGCTGGCAGCGCGAGTCTGTTTACTTGATGCCGCACTTCCCGGGATTGACGAAGTGGTCAAGGAATTACCCAAACTCGGGTTTACTGTGGTTATTTTGATGCAGCTAGGCGTGCTCGAAACGATCTATCAGGCGGTTACCAGCGGCGATGCCAAAACGCTCAATCCGCCCAGCATCGATGACAGTGGTGAATTGCATGGCGCGCAACGCTTTCTGCTGCAGCTTGAGCGAATATTAGCAGCCCCGTGCCGCGCGCCTATGGCAATGCCAGACAGTAAGCTGGGCCGCAACAATCATGCCTCCGCGAGTACGCCGCAGATTTTGGCGATTGGCGCGTCCACCGGTGGGCCGGCAGCAATTCGCACGCTGTTAAATGCACTTGAGCGGCCGATTCCATACGCCGTGCTTGTGGTGCAGCACATTGACGCGGATTTTGCCGAAGGCTTTTGCGATTGGTTACAAACAGAGTGTCAGCTACCGACGCATTTTGCGCGTGCGTTCGACTGGGTACAGGCAGGCCACGTCTATGTCGCGCCGCCTGGGCGACACTTGTCGATGAATGCCAACGGTCAGCTTGCGCTGCACGCGGGCACGGCACTCAATCTACATATCCCCGCGATTGATCAATTGTTTGCCAGCCTGGCTTTGCAAGCAAAGGTGGGCTTAGCCGTGCTGCTGACGGGCATGGGCGAGGATGGCGCTTCGGCATTGCGAGCACTGCGTGATCGCGGCTGGCAAACCTTTGCGCAAGATGCTGACAGCGCCGTCGTACACGGCATGCCCGGTGCGGCGATTGCGCTAGGTGCAGCGGCACACATATTAAAGCCAGCAGCCATTGGCAAACATCTATCCAGTCAGTACCGCATTGCCAACGATCACGCCGCCCAGCGGGTCACGACAGAATTCCGCAAGGAAACCCGATGAGCCCCCGTTGTCGGGTATTGCTGGTCGACGATCAGCCCATTATTCACGCTGCGGTTCGCCGTCTATTGTTGGATTGCGCGGATATCGAGCTGCATTCTGAGCGCGATGGTGCGCAGGCCTTGGCGACCGCGTTGGCTGTGCAACCGGAATTGATTTTGCAAGATTTGCAGCTTGATGAAATCGACGGGCTTGATTTGATTCGCGCGTATCGCAGCGACCCAGCATTGGCGAATGTTCCAGTGCTGGTGTTGAGTGCGGTAGAAGAACCGCTGACGAAAGCGGAAGTGTTTGCGCGCGGCGGCAACGACTACGTGGTCAAACTGCCGAGCGCGCTGGAACTTGCCGCACGCATTCGCTATCACGTCAACGCCTATCGCGCGCAGCGTGATCGTGAGGCGGCAATCAGTGCGCTAATTGAATCCAGACTCGTGCTTGAGGAACGAAATATCGAGATCGAAGCGCGCAAGCAGCAGTTGGAACAACTAAACCGCGAACTGTCGGTATCGGTTGTCACTGATACCTTGACCGGCCTGCATAACCGGCGCTATTTACGTAGTTTTCTAGAACGGCCACAGCTTGATATTTTGGCGCGCAGCACCGGCATTGAACGCCGTAGCGCAGGCAATGAACGACGCGGTGCTGATATTGAACGGCGCGGGGAAAATAACATCACATTTTTTTTGCTCGACCTGGATCATTTCAAACGTATTAACGACGAATTTGGCCATGATTCTGGTGACGCCGTACTTATTGAAGTAGCGAATCGCTTGCGGCTATTCATACGTACTAATGATGCGATATTGCGCTGGGGCGGCGAGGAATTTTTACTGGTGGCACGCGATGCCGATAGTGCGACGGCAGCGAAACTCGCGCAGCGCATGCTCAAGGTCATAAGCCAGGATCCCATTCGCATCGGGCACGGAAAAACCGTCGTGATCACCGCTTCCATTGGTTTCGCGCCATCTCCATTTCCGGCACCGTTCGGCGCGCGCTTTAGTGTTGACCATGTGATTGGTTTGGCGGATGCGGCGGCCTACTTAAGTAAACACGCAGGCCGCGCCTGCGCGCACGGCGTCACGCCAATGGCAGGTGCAAGCCCGCTCGATCCGATCAACGAGCCGATTACCTCGCCAGAATTTCTAACGAGCGAAAATGGCAAGCGGATTGTGTTAACCAAGGTTAGTGCTTAGCGGCGCGCGCATAATTTGCGAAAGAGTTTTGCCTAGCGCTCCCCATGAACCTCGCGGAAAAATGCATCGTCATTGCGAACGCAGTGAAGCAATCTCAACGCGGCCCGACTAAAAGATGAGATTGCTTCGCTGCGCTCTCTCCATGAACTAAAACTGTAAGTTATTGATTTATATAGACGAACAACCTCGTCATTGCGAACGAAGTGAAGCAATCTCAACGCGGCAAGACTAAAAGACGAGATTGCTTCGCTGCGCTCGCAAAGACGAGGTTCATGGTCTCTCAACAGCCGCTTTGTGGCTGAAAACTGGCAATGATCACGCGCATACTGCCCTTTATTTACTACCCGCAGCCCAACGAAACCCAAACCCGTATTGCTGATCCATCTCAACATGGCTGGGAAATACTCCACGAGTTTCGTGACTTGAATCGCGCCAGCAACATTTTCCAAGCCCGCAACCGCGCACATGGTGTGGCGATCACTGTGCGAATCTAGCCGCGTGATGAGTTCCGGCTGTCCGGGCACTTTCAAACTGACGACGCCATCGGCCTTCGACCAGCTGGGTGCGCCTTCATAAATAAACGCGAATATCAGCATGCGTTTGATTTGGCTCCAGGAATCGCCGTTGATTTTGATGAATTCGCCGTCCACGGCGGCACCGGTGCGGTCATCCGCTAGCAAGCGCGCAAAGGGTGCTTCGCCGTAGTTCCCAAAAGCATTGCCGAGCGCCTGCACCAGCGCTTTGCGGCCATTTTGCAGCTCGATCATGCAGCCTAAGTCCAAATCAATCGCTTTTTTCATCGCGCCAAAGAAGCCCGGTTGCGCGCGCGACCAGTTTAAGTTGACGACAATTTCCCCGAATGCGCCGCCCGCTTTTTGCAAGGAGATCGGCTTGCGTTTTTCCAGCGTAATTTTTTCCAGCCGGATCGGGGCAGGCGGTGGTGGCGGCATCGAAGGTGCGGCTGCGGGTGGTGGCGGCGCTTGCGGCTCTGGCGGAATCGGTGGCGGTGCGGCGGCGGGTTTTGGCGGCGCAGCATTACTAGCCGCATCCGGGTCGTCACTAATATCCACGCCAAAATGGCGTGCCAATGGCCCCAGTCCACCAACAAACCCTTGGCCAACTGCGCGAATCTTCCAACTTGCATCGCGCCGGTACAGTTCGGCCAGAATGACTGCAGTCTCCCCCATCGATTGGGTGCTGAGCAGATATTCATAAGCGGTGCTGCTGCCCGCACAGCGTAACTCGACGTTTTCCAACATGCCAAAGCGCTGCTGGCGTTGGTTACCTTTGTCGATTGTCAAAGTAATGGCGATTTTTTGAATATCTACCGGCACCCGCGCCAAATCAATGGTGAAACTGCGCGCGGCAACATCCAGCGCCACAGCACCGCCCAGCGCACTTAGTTGCCCAAAAAATACCATCCCAGCATCACTTAGCACTTTGCCGTTTGCCGCCAATAAGTACGCACTGGCATCCAGCTCCAACGCGCTACTGCTTGGCTTTAGCTGCACATTGATTTTGATCTGTTGATCCGCAAGTGCGGCATTTTGCCCTGACTCTAGTTTCATATGCTCGCCCAATCCAAAAATTTAAGGTGCTTTGATCTCGTCTATTAACCACAATTGTGCCGGACTCGTACGGCTAAGCAAGAGTTTTTGTCCTGGCTTGAGTGCCACCGGCTGGCCTGGTGCGATATCGATTTGTGCGCCAATGTCGCGCAAATCGGCAATGGCTTCATTCATCAACCAAAATTGGCTGTCCTCGCGTACCAAATAGGCTTGCCGCTGCGCTTGCGCGCTGCTGGCATGCTCATTGGCAGCAAGTTCTGGGCGGATATGCCAGCTGTGGATCGCCGCGTGGTGATGCAAAATTTTGACGCGGCCGTTGGCGGCAAATGCGCCGTTGCCACGATCAAAATAGTGATGCGCCAACAGTACCGGCGCAGGCAAGTGCGTGCCACAGAATGGACAGCTGAGCTGGCTGGCGCTAACAACAAAACTGCCGGCTGGGCAATTTGTATTCGCGCAGGGATGCATTAAATCGGCCGTTTGAACCAGCGCATCTTCCCACTCTGCCGCACTTGGGCGCAGGCCAGGATCATGCAAACCGTCCACAAAGGCACGCTTGATCAAGGCACTTAGTTGCGGCCCTAAACACGAATACGGCACCTGCGCAGTCAGCTTCCACGGCTTTTCGAAAGCCTCCAGAAACGCCGGGTCAATCCGGTTAGCCGGGTTGCGTGCATCTTCAATAAACAATGCGCCCGCGCCCATCAACAGCGTTTCTTGGCGCTCATCGTTGTCTAAATCATGCAGCTGATCGCCGCGCAATGGATGACGCAGCAGCAGCATTTGATAAATAAGAACCGCCAGCGCATGCAAATCGGTGCGCCAATCCGGCAGCTTGCGCAGCGGATCGTTACGGTCTAAATGCCGGGTGGCGACGACTTCGGGCGCGATAAAATCCGGCGTGCCGATCACCTCAGGCGGAAATTTACCCGGCACTACCAAACCGTCCAAATCGATCAGGCACACATCTCCGCGCGGTGGGTCGAGCAAAACATTGCGATACGACAAATCCCCGTGTACCAGGCCAGCCGCATGCAGTCGACGCACGGCGCGCGCGGTGCGAATCGCCATCCGTAGCGCGGTGCGCAGATCGCCCAGTTCACGCGGATCAAGGGTCTTGGCGCGGTGCTTTAGGCTGGCAAACCAATAGCCCTCCTTTTCCTTGCCGCACAGCTTTAAGGCATCGTTATTGCGGCTGCCAAATTCAAAAAAGTAGCGACGCGAGTAGGCGGGCGCGGTAATTCCGACCCGCTCGCCGTGGCGCACGATGCGATCCGGCCAACACATTAACTCGCGCCAATAGGTGCCCGCTGGCCCGTTAAATAACTGTTCGCGATAGCGCGTGGTGATCGCTTCTAAGCGGCTGAGATCTTGCGGTGACACCGGATCGCGGTACCACAGCACCACATAGTCGCGCTGCGGGCTAAAATAGCAGTCCTTTTTCTGGCCGCTGCCGACAATCTTGTCGTGAAATTCGACCAAGCTGCCATCGAGTGCGCGCATGCTGATTACGTCAACCATAGCAACCGCCGATAAAAGAAGTTTTCGTCACTGGGGGGTACATCACTGGGGCCACAGTGCCAATGCCATCGTGCGGTCGTCATGCTGCCCAGGCGTGAACTCCTCAAGCATTTCGCGTAAGCCATTGACTTGCCCTGCTGGCTCTGACGCAACACTGAGCGCTGTTGCTAGACGTTGTGCAAATGGGCGCCAAGCGTTGCCATCCAACAAGGCACTTTCAGTCTCAAAATACGCATCGACAATACCGTCGGTAGTCACCAAAAGTGTTTGCAACTGTAGGAATTGATGCACGCGAATGCGCGCGTGCAGCTCGACATCGGTCACCGCAAATGCGGATAAAAAATGGGTTTGGCCGTGATATTCGCCGTACTCGCAATCACACAAAGGCGGTGACCAGCTCCCATCGTGGCCTTGTGCGGCGATCAAACCATCGCCAATTTGCAATGCCGCGATTTGGTGCGGCGCGCGCACGGAACACATGGCGATCAATAAGGTCGTGTTGAAATCACTAACTGGGCGGCTAAGTGCCTGTGCTTGCGCTTGAATAGCAGCAAATGCGGCGCGCGCTGCACGTGCAAGCAGTGCTGCGGGGTCAGCATCTGCGCCCGGTTCTTGCAAACCAGCGGAAAGTTCGGCGAGCGCACTGCTGACCGCAATCCGCGAACCTTCACGCGCTAGCGGCGCGCTGCCGGCGCCATCGGCGGTGATGAGTACGCACTGCTCGCGTGCCAAATAAGCAACACGAAAATCATCTTCGCGAAAACCACCCACATTCGCGTGCATGCGCCCGCGCGTACTGACGCCTACCAGCTTCGAGCCGACAGGCCCGTCCAAATAGGCGTCCGCATATGGCACTTTTGGGTAGGGCGCAGCGGGGTCGCTTGCAAGATCTTTCCATAAGCTGCGCGGGTTTGCGCTAATTTGCAGAATGATCGAAAGCGCATGTTTGTTGCCAGTGCGATCCTGTACCGAAATGCGCAGCACCGCGCCACCTGTGCAGCTGGGCACGCCATGTACGCGTGCGGGTCGTTGCGGGTCAGTTTTTAAGCCAAATGCTGGGTCAATCTGGATGTCCAATACCCGGTTGCCAGCGCCAACTTCCACTTCGGCGTCGTAAACGCTGCCGTGCTGCGCGCCCGCAATGGAGGCGCTGATTTCGAGCTTATTCGCCCCTGCGGTAGGCGCTGTCAAACGCACTAACCTAACCCACGCGCAACTTCCGAGCCCGGCTGATCGTCCGCGGCACAACCGTAATTGCCGACCTTCTGGCACCAAGGGCAGCGTGCTTCACCGTCACCGGCCACACAATGCAAGCCGCCACAGGCGCAGGTAGCGAATGCATAACGGTTCGAACAATGCGGGCACGGTGCGCCGCCAACTAAGCGATCCGTGTTGATCGTCGGGTTGAGCATGCCAGGATCGCTCCACTCATGGTATTCCGCGCCGACGGCAAACGAGCCCACCATGCCGAACAATCCACCCGGCACCCGCATTCCAGGAACCGTGGCGACCTGGGCAAATTTGAGCAAATAAGGCTGTTTGGTTTTTTGGCATTTACCTTGCAAAACCACAACGCGCTCATCAATGCCGGTGCGTGCAAGATCCCCCTGCAGCAATTCCATAATCCCCTGCGTGGGCTTTGCTAAGTTGACCGTACCCGAGTCGACCGCTTGGCTTTGTACCGAAATAGACATCGATACCCAGCGCACGACGGCGGCGAAATCGCCGCTGTTTTCTTTTGAAAACACCATCACGTGATCGGTAAGCTGTTGAAGCACACTTAAATCAGCTTGCTCGCCCATCGCAATCGCCACCAAAGTAACGCGCTTTGCATAGTGCTGTTGCCAACGCTCGATGGCCGGTTTGACATCATCTGTTGGGCGGCCATCGGTCATTAAATACACAATGGGCCGGTAGTCGCCGCGTACCGTTGGGCTACGCCTGACGACGCAACGATCAATTTCATTCATCAGCACGGTCATGCCAGCGCCTAAGCTGGTGCCGCTACCTACCGGCAGGCGCGGTGGGTAAAAACTCACCAAATCCATCAACGGCGTAAGCATTTTAGCTTTGCCAGCAAAACCGATAACGGCCAAATGCACCGTTTCTAGCGCATGCGCATCCGCGCGCAAATTTTGCACGATCTCGCCCACGCCAGCTTCGAGGTTACGCAGATCGTCGCCAATCATTGATTCGGAAACGTCCAGTAAGAAAAAGATGGGCAGTCGACGCATGGCATATCCAGTTGTATAGTTTTTGCAAATTTTGAAGGAACTACGTTGGGCTAACCATTCGCGGATTTAGCTATCGCAGCGCCGTCGTTGCCGTTCACCCTGATTTATCTGTTTTGGAGAGCAAAACTGCACACAATCCATGAACAGTTTTCGATATCAGAGCCGTGGGCGCCGAGCCCGAGGAAGATCGCGCGCAGCCCGACAGGGGGCGCCGGGGCGACCCCGC
>JANNYA010000122.1:0-11333 GCA_031409855.1 Rhodanobacteraceae bacterium
GGTTGGCATCACGCGCCAAACCATCGTTGCGCTCGAAGGTGGGCACTACGCGCCGTCTTTGGAATTGGCGATGCGACTCGCCTTGTTTTTCAATAAACGCGTCGACGAGGTCTTTTTTTGGCGTGAGCTACCCGTGCTGGCACCAAAGTCGACGCCTTGATCGACGCGGTCGCACAACGCTTTGCTTTCAGTGAATGGCTAAATAAACAACCAGCGCCCGCCATCAACGCGCAAAATTTGCCCGGTAATATAAGGCGCGTCACACAGCAAAAATTTCACCGTCGCGGCAATATCCAAAGGCCCGCCTTGGCGTTTTAGCGCGGTGCGCTCGAGTACGATTTGCGGCGTTTCTGCCTTCTCCATATTGTCGGACCAAATAATATTTCCTGGCGCGATGCCATTCACCCGTACTTCTGGGCCCAACTCGCGCGCCAAAGCATAGGTCGCTGCCACCAACGCGGCTTTTGCCATGCAGTAGGGCGCGTAGCGCGGCAACGGGCGCTCGGCATAAATATCTACGATATTCACGATTGTACCCTGCGCCTGACGCAAGGCGGGCGCTGCCGCTTGCGCCAACAACAGCGGCGCGAAGGCGTTGCTGGCGAATAAATCTTGAATTTGATCGATGCTGATTTCACCCAGCGGCGTTGGGTAGAAGCTAGATGCATTGTTCACCAGCGCATCCAATCGGCCAAAATGTGTGAGGACTTCTTGCACCAAGTTCGCAATTTCACTCAAGCGGTTCAAATCGCTTTGAAATAACGCAACGCTGTCACTACGGATGTTTTCCAGCTCGTGTTTGAGCGCATTGGCTTCAGCGACACTGCCGCGATAGTGCAAAGCAATGTCAAACCCAGCCGCGTGCAGCGCGCGCACAATGTCGGCCCCGACCCGTTTGGCAGCGCCGGTTACTAGCGCTACTTTTGCTGATTTAGTCTTTGAATTCATTTGAACGCTCCGTTTAGCGGCTGATTATGCCGATGCGGGGTGAAGTCAGCCGTGACGATACATAAACTGTGATCAAGAGGCAGGCGTTTGCGCTGGCTAAGCTTTGTGGCCAACACCGAAGCACCGACTGCGCTTTCTATCGGCAACGGCTGCACTTTGCTTTTCAAGGAACTGACGGCGTAAGCTTGCGCGAAAACATCCTTGGATTTCCTATCGCCATCCATATTCCCGGGTACAGCATCGTGAGGGAACTCGGTCGTGGCGGCATGGCGACTGTCTATCTTGCGTTGCAACAATCGCTCAATCGCGAAGTGGCCCTGAAGGTACTCGCCCCGGCGCTGGCGCAAGACCGCGCTTTTGCGGAGCGCTTTGTGCGTGAATCGCGCATTGCCGGCGGCTTTCGCCATCGCCATCTGATTGCCGTCGTTGATGCAGGTCAGCTCGATAACCAACTCTACTTAGCTATGGAATATGTGCCCGGCGGCACGGCGGAGAGCCTACGTGGCGGTGATACGGATGAGATTTACCGTTGCCTGAAAGAAATTGCCGCTGCGCTCGCTTATGCGCATGCGCGCGGGGTCGTGCATCGTGACATCAAGCCGGAAAACATCCTGCGTCGGGAAGACGGCAGTTATGTATTGTCCGATTTTGGCATCGCCCGCAGCGCTGAACACCACGAAAAGCTGACCGCGCCGCAAGTTGCGCTTGGCACCCCAGCCTACATGAGCCCAGAGCAATGGCGCGGCGAGCGCATTGATGGCCGCGCCGATTTGTACTCGCTTGGGATGGTCTTGTTTGAGTTTTTGACCGGCCGGGCGCCTTTTCACGAAGGCGATAGCTGGGCCATCGGCATGCAACACATGAAAGCGCCGAGACCACGTCTGCCCCCAGAATTAGCCAGCTGGCAGCCGCTACTTGACCGCTTGACGTCGGCTGAGCCAGGCAATCGTTACGCCAGTGCCGACGCGCTTTGCGCGGCTTTGGCGAGCCTCGGCCCGCCGACGGCAATCAAACCAGAGTCACGCCTTGGCGTGACGTCCCAACCAAATGAGTCGTCGTCCGTGACAGTGGAGTTGGCTTTGCCAGACCCTGTGCAAGGCCAAGCAACAGAGCTGATTCGACCGAACGCGGTCATCAGGCACCGTATCTGGCTGGTACCCGCGATATTGTCGTTGGCCTTTGCCGCCTACTTGTTTGGCGGCTGGTGGCCTGCACCAAGCCTTGAGGCTAGCAGGTCGATGCCCGCTGCAAGTACGCCAGCCGCTAAGTCGATCGCGGTGCTGCGCTTCGTCAATATGTCCAGTGACCCGGAGACTGAATATTTCGCGGACGGCATCGCGGAGGAGATTCTCAATCAGCTGGCACAGCTGAAAAACCTACGCGTCGCCGGGCGTACCTCATCGTTTTCATTTAAGGGTAGTAACCAGGATCTGCGTCTGATTGGCGAGCGTCTCGGCGTCGCTTATGTGCTCGAAGGCAGTGTGCGAAAGGCGGCGACTCAGGTACGAATCACAGTGAAATTGGTGCAAGCCAAAGACGGCTTCGAAGTCTGGTCGCGCGCCTATGATCGCGAGCTGAGCGACATCTTCAAAGTTCAGGATGAAATCTCGCAGTCGGTGCTGCAAGCGATGAAAGCAAACGTCCTGGGCGAGCGTCCGTTGCATGTGGCTACCACCAGCATTGAGGCCTATAATCTGCACTTGCAGGCGCAATCAAATCTGTTTAAGCGCGGCGCTGAGAATATGCAGGCCGCCCGAGCACAGTTCGAAGCGGCACTCGCGCTTGATCCGGACTACGTGCCATCGCTGGTCGGGTTGGCGCGCACTCTGGCGTTTCTGCCGAGCTATCAAGCGTTGAGCGGGGAGGAGACCAACACGATCATTGCCGCCGCCGCAGGTGCTGCCGAACATGCCTTGCAATTAGATCCAGAAAACGCGGGCGCCTACTCGGTGCTTGGATTTATTCGTTCGGTCTATCAGTGGCGCTGGAGCGAAGCAGAGTCGTTAATTGCGCGCTCGCTCGAACTTGCCCCCAACGATGCCGAGATCGCCAATATCGCTGGTGACTACTACGTGACCACGCTCGACACACAGAATTCGATCGCGATGAACAGCCGCGCAGTCGAGCTTAACCCTTTGTATCCAGTCAATAATTGGGAGTTCGGGATTGCTTACGCGAGTTTCGGTAATTTCGAGCAGGCCATTGTGCATGCCAGCCGGGGGCAGGCGCTCACACCTGAGACGTTCCGACCCTATTTCGTGTTGGTGTGGGCCCATGGCGCGCTCGGTCAATTCGATCAGGCGCGCGCCACAATCGCGACCGCGCGCAAAAATACGCATGAGGCCGAGTTCAGATATACCGCCCTGGAAGCCTGGGCGGCCATCGCTGAGCAACAGCCGCAAACCGCGACAAGACTGCTCGCAGAACTGGAGCCCTTTGCCGCAAGGGAAGAATTATCGCGCGCCTACCTTGGCTATTGCTATCTGTTGCTGGGTGACTCGGACAAGGCGGCCTATTGGTTGCAAGAAGCCCTGCGCGTGCGTGATTTTATCTTGATTTCACCGGAACCTTTGGATCTCAGCCGCATCGCCGCCGACCCTAAAACGCGGGTGATCTTCGCCGATCAAGGGCTACAGGCATTGCTAGATATCCGCATACGCAATAACCAAAAAACCCTAGCCGCACCTTAAGCGCGGTTGTGACGCCGAAAAACCCGGAAACCGCTACACTCGCAATCCTTTCAAGACGCCGGTGCCAACCACATGAGCAAACAAACCGTACTGAATGCGCTGCACCGCAGTTTGGGCGCGAAAATGGTCGACTTTGGCGGCTGGGATATGCCGATCCAGTACAGCTCACAAATTGCCGAGCACCATGCAGTACGCAAAGATGCGGGTTGGTTTGATGTGTCGCATATGACGGTGGTGGATTTGCAAGGGCCCCGTGTGCGCGAATTTTTGCGCTACTTAGTGGCGAACAACGTCGATAAGCTGAAAATCCGTGGCAAAGCGCTTTACACCTGCATGCTGGATGCTAACGGCGGCGTGATTGATGATTTGATTATCTATTTTCTGGACGAATCCTGGTTTCGCATCGTGGTCAACGCGGCAACACGCGATAAAGATTTACCCTGGATTGAAAAGCAGGCGGCACCGTTTTCGGTCAGCGTAAACGAGCGGCCTGAGCTGGCGATGGTGGCTGTGCAAGGTCCAAACGCACGTGCCAAAGCAGCAAGTTTAATGAGTGCAGAAACTGCGGTAAACGCCCTTGCACTTGGAAAATTCGCCGCCTGCGAAGGCGATGGCATGTTCATCGCGCGCACCGGCTACACCGGCGAAGACGGCTTCGAGATTATCCTGCCGGAAAGCGCCGCGACGAATTTTTGTACCCGGCTAAACGCGGCTGGCGTGCTACCCGCAGGTTTAGGCGCACGCGACACGCTGCGCTTAGAAGCTGCGATGAATCTTTATGGGCAGGATATGGACGAAAGCACCACGCCCTTGGAATCAGGCCTCGCTTGGACACTGGCGCTGGAGCCGAAAGCGCGTGATTTTATTGGTCGCACTGCACTTGAAGCACAAAAGGCCGCAGGCGTACCACGCCAGCTGGTGGCGCTGGTGATGGACGAAAAGGGCGTGTTGCGGCACGGGCAAGTCGTGCAAACCGCTGCAGGCGCAGGCGAAATTACCTCCGGCACGTTTAGCCCGAGTGCGAATAAGGCCATCGCGTTTGCGCGCGTGCCCGCCGGTGCACTGGGCGCAGTTAGCGTGGAAATTCGCGGCAAAGCGATGCCGGTGCGAGTCGTCAAAGCACCGTTCGTGCGCGATGGTCAGGTGATGCCGGGGATTTAAGGGCTGGGTTTGTCAATGGAGTCGGATGCCGATTGCAATTCGGCGATCCAATTTTCGGCATTCCCGGTTTCTACTGAGCGCAGCGCCGTTCTCACTTTTTTTTTTATGTTGGCGTTGGGGCATTGATATCCCCTATTCCTGTTTGAAATTAGTTTTCGCCGAGTCCGAACGGCTGCGTGACGGTCTACTCCAACTCCGCGCGCTCAACGATTTCTAGCGCTAATTTAACAAACTTGACCGGGTTTCTTTTCATCGCACGCAAGTAGTGAATCAGCTCCATCAAAACAATGCGGCGCTCACAAACTTCAATTTTACTGACATAGGAATGCGGCTTTTTCAGGCGTTTCGCTAATTCCCGCTGAGTCAGCGCAGCCGAAAGGCGCTCCTGCACCAGTAGCTGCACCATTGCTTGATAATCGGGAAAATGAAGTGAGCGCAAAAGTTGATCTGGGCGAGAGCAATGTTCGCATCGTGCTAGCTGTCACTTGCGCCTCCATTTTGGGTGCGCGTTGCGATCAAAATTGCTTGCAACATTCGGCGAATTGAGAGCAAGCTCGAACTAGGCGCTTAGCTCAGTTAGGGTTAACTTATGAAAAAACTGTTATTTATTTCCGGGCTTTTGATTTCTGCGTTTGTCAACGCACAAGAAATCTGTGGGCTGCAGCTTGCCAAATACGATCAGCCTGATGCCATGTTCCGGCATGGCTTTGAAAATGTCGTTTTGAACAATTCCGGAGCGGGCAATCCGGGGCATCACGAGTGTGCTAACTATCGCAATTGACTTTAATGGCGATGGCAGCAACGACTATACGGGCACCATCGGAAACATCCCGATCTTTACCTACAGCAATCCGGGCTTTTATCGCATGCGCGTGGTGCTTACGACGACGACTCAGTCGTTCACTCAATTTCGCACCCTAGCCGTTCCGGGCGTGCCAGAAACACGAGCGCAGGCCTGCGCCGTTTTTGCGCATTTGCGCGCACGGCTGACCGCTAATGATTCCGCAGGCGCACTGAAAGCCATCGCACAACCTTTGCGAGGGCAAATGGAGGCGCTATTCACCGAACTTGGCGCAAACCGCCCTGCATTTGCGGCCCGCTTAGGTACGATAGCCAATGGCATTTTTACACCAGTCAATGCTGAGCTGATGTTGGTCAATGAAATTGGGGCAGATTTGCAAGGCACGCCTATTCATCTTACGCGCGGCGCTGATGGTGTTTGGCGGATTGATTCCTTGTAAGTGAACTAACCATGTTTTTGCTCGATATGCTGTCTGACCTGCTAACCGCCACGGGAGTTTGACGATGATCTGGTTTCTCCTAATTTTAGGGACTGTGGTGACAACCATTATTGGATACTGGATCGCACATGTTATTGCACGAAGGCGTACGAGTGCTGCCAAACCCAGCAAAACACGCACGATTGTCGCTGCACTTTGCTTAAGCTGGTGCCTGGTAATTGCTGTCACAGCTGGCGGCTATGGTGGCGCTGCGTTCTTGCCGCTGCCGTCGGTCTTAGCGGCGATTTATATCGCTCTTTCGAACCCCAATGCTGAAAGCGTTGCTGCGATTATTTTACTGCTTTTACAAATGGCGTTAATTGGCGATGCTTTTTATTCGACAAACGGGCAGACCTAACCATGTTCCTGCTTGAAATGCTGTTTGACTTGTTCACCGCCATTCCCTTTTGGCTCTCGCTTACCTTCATTTTTTGCAACCTGAAGTTTCGCCGCAACAATGAGCATCGGAAGATATATAAACGCTCGTGCATTGCGTTGGGAACCGTCAATTTGTTCTTGATCGGATTGCATTACATGGCAATTTTTAATTCTGGACCACTGCATGGCGTGCTGTTATTAAGGCGCATTGGTCTGCAGCAGCTCGGGCTCCAGTGCGTGTGCCGGGCTGGGTGGCAGTTGTTGCAATTCAACTGCATTACGACATCGACCGAATCGAATTAGTATGCGCGACACCGCCGACGTCGCCATTCCTCGTGCCATCGGCTATTCCTGCGAAAGAGCAAGTGCCTTTCGTTGTGCGCGAACGTGGCTTGCGAACACCAATCTTATCGATGGTTTTTTGACCTTTGCCATCGATAAACCATCGTTTTATGTTGACGATGAATCGACAGACGATAAGTAGCACTTTTATGGCTTATCGCGGCATTTTCCTGATTTTGCTTAGTTTTTCGTTAGCAAGTCTAAAAATAGCTGATTTTGAGTATCAATTATGCGGCGCCAAACGATGGATTGCACAGAAACGCTAGCAAGCGTAGTCTCAAGTCAAACCACTTTGTAAAGGATCGTAATGAAAGCTTCGGCCTTAAGTTTGCTTGCTGTGGTCGGCATCGCGTTTGCCCAAGACCAATGCGGCTTCCCCACATCCGTGCACAAAAGCGGCTTCGAGTCAGGCGAACAAGTCTCCTCCGTCACCTTACCGCCAGACAACACGCCGCTGGTGGTAACCATTAACGGCCCGGCGGATGGTTCTACGGTCAATATCAACGCGGTGCAGTATTACGGCACCTACACGGGCCCGAGTAATTCCGGAGTTTCCGTGAATGGCGTGCGCGCTTTAACAAACGCGAACGCATTCGTGCTGCCCCGCGTGCTGCTAAAGCCGGGTGCCAATACGCTAACGTTTCAACAGGCCAGCACGGACAGCGCGCCGATTGTCAGCACGCGCACGATCACCTACACGGCCGCGCCGTCAAATGTACTTTTCACGGCCAACAGCCCAGGTGACTATGCACCAACGACGATGCCATTTTCACTTTCAACGGTTTTACCCGCGAATCAAACCTCGGTGACGCGCGTACAAGTGGACTACAACGGCGATGGCAATTTCGAGGTGGACAGTGCTGGCCCGGTGGCGCTGCTATATGCCTATGAAAATCCGGGCCTATACGTTGCGACCGCCCGCGTTACCTTCGACGATGGCGTTATCGCTACGCCCATGGTGGTGATTGAAGACAGCACCCGCGTGATGATTCAAAGCATGGCGTTTACCCGGCAAACGCTCTGTGGCCTTTATGCCAGCATGAAGACGCGGCTCAGTCAAAATCAAATACCGTCCGCCTTGAATACGCTTGCACCGGCATTGCAGCCGCGCTTTTCGCCGGTTTGGGCCGCGCTAAATCAAGCAAATCAGCTCACGCTCGCGGCATCGCGCTTGGGCCAGATTGTCGATGGGCAACTCTCGCGCAATTCGGCCGAGCTGCGAGTGGCCATTCCTACGGCGGTGCCAGGAACCTTCAAGGGTTTCACCGTGCTATTTCGTCGCGATATTTCCGGTGTTTGGCGCATTGAGGGGATGTAGTTATGTTGGATTTGACCGTAGTTGTTAATACATTTTTGCTTTCCGCAGGCTGCGCGATTGCCGCATTCCTCGGCAATGCTGTGCGTGGAACTAAATTGAAGCGGTTTACTCTGGCCGCGTGCAGTGCCTCGCTATTATCTTGGTTTTTTTACGCAATGGGCGTTGGGCACGGCCCGGGTGCCATCGTTGTTTTCAAGCCTACAGTGCTTTTGATTTTTAATATGCTCAGCTTTTACTTTAAGCCAAACAGGTCTATTGGCATTGAGGCTTATTTCTTAGCGATGATTCCAGTATTTTGTTTCCTTGCAATATTTGCTTGTTTTTGGTGGTTCTCACGCTGGCGGCTAGGGGAAATGGATTACTTCGCTGATTAAGTTATATCGTTAATTAATAATTTGTAATTAATTCGATATTTATCGTGCTTGGAGAAAAATTACAAATGCGTGCCAAAATAGTAATCACATTATATCTTGCTTTAGTTATCGCCCTGATATCAATTCTAGGCTGCGCGGGTAAAGCCGAAACAAAGGTCTTGCCTGTCGCACAATGGCAATTTATTGATGCCGAAACGATGCAGCCTATTGAAGGCGCGTTTGTTAATTTTGCCTGGCGCGGCAAACCTGACGAACGCGGCTATCAAACCTGCAAGCGCGGGGTTTTGGGCCGCTCTGGTAAAGACGGTTGGTTTCGCGAAACTGCGCTGGACGCAAGCTGGTATGTGGATCCCACGCCCGCGATATTTGTGCCCGGATATGAATTTTTTGAATATAAATATGGGTATCCTGATCAAGCTCATATTACCCATTTTATTAGAGAAGACGCCAATTCGGAATTTGGCCGGTTTCCAGCCTGGGAAAAGCGTTGGGCCGATATTGGCTATGTCTTTCAAGGGGAGAAGTCCACGCGCTATTTGGAGGGGCATCTCTGGACTAACGTGCTGCCTGCAACGGGTTTCCATGATTTCCAGAAAGACCCAGATAACCCAAGGCTATTTTTTATGAAAATGCGTACGATGCCCAGTCAAGCTGCTGCCGCTTTTCGTTTTGTGGGGCGAGATTGTGCTGATGACGGCGCGTCTAATAACGTAAATACCGATACCGTTGATCTGGCTGATTATCTTCGCGGCTATCACTCAACCAAATATTTTTGCGATCCGGCTTGGAATTCGCTGAAATATGGACGATGGGACATCAACCCGTGGTTAACCCGTGCGCTTTTTGTAGTTCCAGACAGGAATAGTCCAGCCGTAAATAAGTCATATCAGGCCATTTTAGGCGAATACCACGCCGGAAAAGTTGACCGCAATCTGACGGCGCACGAACGTACGAATTTCTGCGCCTATATTCAGCTTTTTCTCAAGCCAGGAGATAAATTGTGAGATTTTTATTAATTATTATTGTTTCAGTATTATTTGCACCCAGGCTAAACGCATTTAATCTTGAAACCCATGCGTTGATTACACTGGATGCCAAAGAACGCTCGGTCTTGGCCAAAGCGAATCTTGAGTTGGCACAACGTTTCGGTTTTGACCGCTTGGAGCCAAAGCGCGTCTTCGATAATCAGAACAGCTTTATTTGCTTCTCGACCGATCCCAATACGGTCGTACACCGCGATGCCTACATTGATGCACGGGATGCTTGGCTGAGCACACCCGGTAGCAATCCGCGTGCAAATGTTTTTGGACGGTGTCCTACGTTATTTGAGCAGCTTTCTATGCCACCGCTTTTCACGGGTCTATTGCCACCCGCATCATCAAACGCTGAGACAGGCCCTACCGGCTGGCTGCGCCTCGAAGGCTGGCTGATGCGCGGTGCAATTCGCGAAGATGACTTTGAGTCGGGTGCTTATGACAATCCGAATTTGATACCTGATCAAGACCCTTGGGTGGATGAGTTTCGTTCCCTCAACCACTTTTATGACCCCATTGTTGACAACACCGGGATTGGCCCTTTCCGCAATATCGGCCAACGCTCAACCACCTGGGCACTCGGCATTGCAGACGAGGACAATTGGGCAAATGTGCAGCTGCCCGACGTCGCACGCTGCAATCATTTTAGCTACGCCGATGCGCGGAAGCTGATGTTTTTGGCCTTGACTTATAAGCGTAATTTGCTGGTGAATTATCCAGAAGACGCACGGCTACGGATGAACATGTGGGCGAGCATGTTCAAATCTTTGGGCCACATCGTGCATTTGCTGCAAGATACCGCTAGCCCGCAGCACGTGCGTGGCGAGGGCCATAGTCGATTGTGCAATGGTTCGTTGTATCAGGATCTCCCTGAGCAGCCAGAGGCGACCCGCACTTTTGAAAATTTCACCAATTATCGGGTAACCGTTCCGTTCGACGAAGAGTTAGATCGAGCGGGAATTAAAAAGACCTATTCCTTTGCCAATTTGTGCGATGACAACAAATGGCGCGATATGTTCAGAACTGCCGGGCAAGCCCGACCGACCGATACTATTCCTTGGACGTCAGGCAACACCTACCCGATCCCGCAGTTTTCCGTGCAGCGCAAGTTCTTCACTACACGCACCGAAGACGCCGCCATCAACGCGCGCCGTGGTTTAGCCGACTACGTTAATCGCGGTTTTTTCACCGAAGGTGCTTTCATTAGAAACAATGGCGTACTGAATCCAAATTTTCCTAGTCCGCCGCCGCTGGTCGATGCCGCGTATACGCCCGGCACATCCAGCACCGATTTTATTCCGGGCTTGGGCAATGTAGAAAACCAAACGATGTTATGGCAAGTCCCTGACGCGATCGCGCCAAACTATCCAGACCGCGGCCTTGACAATGGCAAAGCACCCATCGTTTCGCGTAGTCTGTGGACAACTGTTATTTACGACCTAGAAGGGCCGCCCATAGAGATCCAATCCTTAGGCGGCAATTTGACACTGAAAAACTATGTGCAAATCGCCGATATGACGGCACCTCGTGCGGTGGCGTACACAGCCGGGTTCTTCAACTTCTTCTTTCGCGGCAAACTCACCGTCGACCCCATCCAACAGCGCGTTTTCGCGGTGATGAATCAAGGTGAGCCACACACCATGGACGCGGATGGCTACCCCATTCGAACCAGCAATGGCCAGATATTTGGCTTCGAGAAAATTCGCCTGCGGGTGCGCAACAGCACCGATCCGATTACCGAATCGGGCACCAATACGGTAGTGCCGCAAACGGTGGGTGCCGGCAAGCTGGTCGCGGTTGCACGCTAC
>JANNYA010000123.1:0-12272 GCA_031409855.1 Rhodanobacteraceae bacterium
TTTTGAAACCGAAGTCATGGAAGCCTCGATGACGACGCCCGTGTTGGTGGATTTTTGGGCGCCATGGTGCGGCCCCTGCCGTACCTTAATGCCGACCTTAGAGCGCGTCGTCGAAAGCCATAATGGCGCGTTGAAGTTGGCAAAAGTCAACACTGACGAAGAACCCGCGCTGTCGCAGATGTTTGGTATTCGTAGTTTGCCTACCGTGGTGCTGTTTAAAGAGGGCAAGCCGGTCGATGGCTTTATGGGGGCACAGCCTGAAGGTGCGATTCGTGCGTTTTTGGCGAAGCATTTGACGGCGGGCGCTCCGGAACCTGAAGCTGCTATCGAAGCCGAAACCGAAGCCGACGCGGAAATCGCGCCGGATTTGGAGGAACGCATCGCGCTGGCGCAGGAAAAAATGACGGCTGAGCCGGACAAGGAAGAACATCGCATTGAGCTGGCTGATCTTGTGGCGCAAACCGGTGATGCCGAAAGCGCGCGCGAGTTGCTGACAAGTTTAAAAACTCTGGCTGACAGCGATAGCGCGAAGCGCGTACAAACCCGGCTGCAATTTTTAGATATCGCCGAACAGGCTCCCAGCGCCATTGATTTGCAGGACGCAATCGCCAAAGACACGAAAAATTTGGCCGCACGGCATCAGTTGGGTGCACGTTTCCTCAACGCGGGGCAAATCACGGCAGCGCTCGATCAGTTTTTGACGATATTACGCACGGATCGAAAGTTCGAGGCCGATTTGGGCCGACGCAGCATGTTGGACGCTTTTAAAGTCATTGATGACGCTGAGATTGTTGCGGATTATCGCCGCAAGTTGAGCACGGCGGTGCTGGCCTAACGCACGCGCGCATCGCGGTCTGCAACGTGCAAGAACGTCTGAGCCTAGAACAAGCACGGGTCGCGATTATTGCGGCCTTAGCCGGGCGGCGCATGGCGGTCGAATCGCTGAGCACGGCGGAACCGGCTGAGTTGCACGGGCGCACCTTGGGGGAAACGCTTTACGCGCCCATCGCGCTGCCACCGTTTGCAAATTCCAGCATGGATGGTTATGCGCTGTGCGCGGCGGATTTGACGAATGGTACGCTCGCGCTCCAGGGGGCGGCGCTGGCAGGCGTGGGTTTGACCAAGCTGCTGCCCGGCCGGTGTATACGTGTCACCACCGGTGCAGCGCTGCCGATTGGCGCGGATTGCGTGATCATGCAAGAGCAGTGTGTGCTTGACGGTGCGATGGTGCATTTCAAAGCCAGTGCAACACCCGGCGCATGCGTGCGTAATGCTGGTGAGGACTTTGAAAAAGGTCAGCTGGCATTGCGTATCGGTACGCGTTTAGGTGCGGCGGAGATTGCCTTGCTGCATGCATTCGGCTTGCGCGCAGTACGCGTGTATGCACGGCCACGCGTGCTTATTTTGGCGGGTGGCGACGAGCTAAAAGCGGCGGGCGAGAAGTTAACGCACGGGCAAATCTATGAATCCAATCGCGCTAGTTTGAGCGTGCTGCTAACTGCGCTGGGTGCGCATGTAATCAGCGCGCCGATTATGCCCGACACGAAGGCTGCGGTCGCAAGCGCACTGGCGTTGGCAGTACGCGCGGCGGATTTGGTGATTACTACTGGCGGCGCATCCGTGGGCGAGGCAGATTTTTTACCCGGCGTGCTGCGCGAATTGGGTCATGTGAACTTTTATCGGGTGCGGATCAAACCGGGCATGCCTGCGCTTTTTGGTGAAATTGATGGCAAGCCGGTGTTGTCCTTGCCCGGCAATCCAGTCAGTGTGTTCGTGACGTTTCTGGTGCTGGCCAAGCCGGCTGTGGAAATACTGTGCGGGCGCGAGCCGTCCGATTTGGCGCCGTTTAGTGTTGAGCTGGCTGAGCCGATTCGCAAAAGCCATGCGCGCCGTGAGTTCTTACGTGCGGCCCTGGTGCGCGGCCCGTTAAAGATCCAGGTGCGTGCCTTGGAGGGGCAGAACTCGGCGATGTTGCGTGGTTTAATCGAGGCCGATGGCCTGATTGATTTGCCCGAGGGCGAATGTGAGTTAGCCGCAGGTACACGCGTTGCCTATTTGCCGTTTCGTGGCTTGCTTGACTAAGCCCAGCATGACTAGACATGGCATGACGGCGACCGTTACTCCGCTAAAAGCCTATGCCGCCTGCACCCAGGACGCGTGGCTGATTGATGTGCGTGAAGCGAATGAAACCAATTTGGGCCATGCAGAAGGCGCGCACTTGATTCCACGTGCCGCGTTGGCCGATGAACTGCTGCGATTAGCGCTCGATAAAGCCGCCGCAATACTGCTCATTTGCCAAAGTGGTGTGCGTTCTATCGCTGCCGCGCAGGAACTAGGCTTGGCCGGATTTGTATCGGTGCAAAGCGTTGCGGGTGGCTCCATTGCCTGGCAGGCCGCCGGATTGCCTTGGACAAGTCGAGGCGCATTGAGTACCGACGAGCAGCAACGCTATTCGCGCCAGCTCTTGCTTCCTGAGCTAGGTTTGCAGGGCCAAGAAAAACTTAAGCAAGCGAAAGTGCTGCTGGTTGGCGCGGGTGGGCTGGGTTCGCCTGCCGCGCTTTATCTTGCCGCCGCAGGGGTGGGTACTTTGGCGATTAGCGACGGCGATACCGTTGACTTAAGCAATCTGCACCGGCAAATTTTGCATCGTACAGGTGCCATTGGCGTCGCGAAAACGGCTTCAGCTGCGGCGCAATTAGTGGCGCTGAATCCCCTGGTTCGCGTGCTTGAGTTGCCCGCGCTGGACGCGGCGAATATCGATGAATTACTGCCAACTTTCGATATTGTCGTGGATGGCTCGGATAATTTTGCAACGCGTTTTCTCGTTGCCGATGCCTGCGTCAAACACAAAAAGCCGCTGGTTTATGGCGCGGTGCTGCGCTTTGAAGGCCAGGCAAGTGTGTTTCTCGGACCTGCCGATGCCAGTGGCGCCGCACCGTGCTATCGCTGTCTATTCCCAGCACCGCCGCCGCCAGAATACGCGCCTAGCTGCGCGCAAGCCGGCGTTTTAGGCGTAGTTCCCGGCGTCATTGGCACGCTGCAAGCGACCGAGGCAATCAAGCTTATCACCGGCATTGGCAGCGTTTTAAGCGGGCGGCTATTGTTATTCGATGCCAAAAATATGCGCTTTCGTGAAATAAGCATCCCGCGTGACCCGCAGTGCCCAAGCTGCGCGCCGGGTGCGGTCATAAGCTATACGGCTGATGCGCGCTATTGCTCAGCTTGATTTGCCGCAGCTTGATTTCCCACACGCGGCCTGACTTTGATAAGGCGTGCCGCTAGTAAAACCGCCAGCACCGCCGCAAAAATGAGCGGTTTAGTCAAATCCTTCTTGACCAGCCATAAAAAATGCAGCACGCCCAAGGGCGCGATTACGTAGATCAATTTGTGTAGCTGACGCCAGCGCCGTCCGAGCTTGCGCATCATGGACTGCGTTGAAGTCAGCGCTAATGGCACCAGCAAAAGCCAAGCCGCGAAGCCGACGGTCATGTAGGGCCGTTTGAGTATGTCGCTAAAAATTTGCGGCCAATGCCCCTGTAAATCCAGCACGAGATAAATACTTAAGTGGCAGCACGCAAAAGCAAAAGCCCATAAACCCAGCATGCGGCGATAGCGTATCCAATTCGTGTGACCGCTAAGTTTGCGTAGTGGCGTGATCGCCAAACATAGAAGCAAAAAACTAAGCGCCCACCAACCCGTGCGCAGCGTCAGCGTGCGCACTGGATCGGCGCCGAGGCTGTTGCTAAATGTGTCCTTGACCATCAGTGCGAGCGGCAACGCCGCCGCCAGATGCGCCAAAATTTTTAGCGTGGTCGTTTGACTTGGCAAAGCTGTCACTCGCACCATTATCAAGCTTTGATGCTGCTTTGGAACTCAGCCAACAGTTTTGCATCCACCTTCGATAAGGATAATTTTGCCAATAAATCTGGCCGTTTGAGCCAAGTTTGGCCTAGGCTTTGCATACGCCGCCAACGCGCAATTTCGCCGTGGTTGCCGCCTTTTAAGACCTCGGGCACATCGCCTTCTGCGGCTTTTTCCGGGCGCGTGTAGTGCGGGCAATCGAGCAAACCATTCTCGAACGAATCTTGCTCCGCGCTTTCGACTTTATTCAGCACGCCCGGTAACAAGCGCGTCACCGTGTCAATCACCACCAAGGCGCCCAATTCGCCACCACTGAGCACGTAATCGCCAATCGACAGTTCTTCGTCGACATAGCTGTCAATAAAACGCTGGTCAATGCCCTCGTAACGCCCGCACAGCAAAATCATGCGCGGCCTTAGGCTCAAAGCGCGTGCCTGTGCTTGGTCAAACGTTGCCCCCTGCGGCGAAAGTAGCGTCAGCGGCGCGGGCGTGGTATCGGCTGCGCGAAGCTTTGCCAGCGCCAATTTGAGCGGCTCCAACAGCATCACCATGCCCGGCCCACCGCCATAAACGCGCTCATCCACCCGGCGATACGCGTCTGTGGTGAAATCACGCGGGTTGTGGCACTGCACGTGCACTTCATTACGCGCAATCGCACGGCCGACCACGCCGAAACTCAAGGCGCGCAAGAATTCTTCGGGGAACAGCGTGATGATGTCAAAGCGCATAGGTACTCAAATGCATAATTACTCAAATCAAGGGTACTAAAACGGTTACGATTCAATTTGTTGTGGCAATTATTCAAGCGAGTGCGTTGGAGTTGGTCATGGAGAGCGCAGTAAAGCAATCTCAGCGCGCCAAGATTGCTTCACTTCGTTGGCAATGACGAAACACCGGACTCGCGGAAAACGCCACATTTTCATAACACTTTGAATTGCACCCGTTCTGAACACACCTTAGCAGTTCAACTGTCCTCAGACGAGCATGAATTGGAACACTAGATCATGGCCTTTTTCTTTTTGCTGTTTAAGCAATTTCCATTTTTTGTCGCGATACGGATACTGTGGGTTGAGTCCATGCGGCGATTTTTTGATCGTCATGCTGAGTTTGGCTACGCCGTTGGTGGTGAAGACCGTTTGGTGGCTTCATTTCGCCCGAGCCCAGGATTTTATGTGGATGTGGGCTGCAATCATCCGACGAATTACTCAAACACATTTATGCTTTATAAGCGCGGCTGGCACGGAATTAACATCGACGCCAATGCTAGCCTGATCGCATTGCATCAGCGAATGAAGCCGAGGGATCAATCGATATTTGCCGCCATTGCGGAGCATGAACAAACTTTGACTTACACACAATTTGAGGGCGAAACACTGATGGCCTCGTTGGATCCAGAGTTCGTGCGCGCCAGGGTGGCGGGTGGCTTGCGGATTAGCTCGGAGATAGCACTCAAAACTAAAACGCTCACACAGGTTTTAGAACAGTTGCAAGCGCCAGCTCGGTTTGAACTACTCAATGTTGACGTTGAGGGGCTGGATCTTGAAGTTTTGCGATCGCTAGATTTTGCGCGGTTTCGCCCGCAGATGATTATTGTCGAGATATTGGGATACGACTTGGAAAACTTTAAGGCCAATCCTATTTTTGCGCTGCTATCCGGCAACGGTTATCGACTTGTCGGATATACCCACATGAATGCCATTTTTAGGGAGCGCGAGATTACTGGCGGGCCACAATAAAAGGTGTCCACTAAGCTAGGCCGCCAAAGCGGGTTACTGAATCGGCTCGCGTCAAAATTATTGAATATTTCCACCGGCTTTCAGTGCCTATAATTGCACGCAACCACAATGGAACCCGCTCATGCGCAACTCGCAGCTTTCTAGACAGCTCAGCTTTTTTGTAGCCGGGTTTATTGCACTGTTCGCGCTGTTTGTCGGCTTAAGCGGCTACACCCTGCAGCAAGTGCGGGTGATGGGGCCGATTTATACCGATATTGATCAGGGCAACGCACTGATCGCGGATGTATTACCGCCGCCGCAATACATCATTGAGTCCTATTTATTGGCGTTACGAATTAAAGACGAGCTGGATCCAGCCAAACGCCAAGCGCTCATCGAACGTGGCACTGCGCTGCGTGTTGAGTTCGACACTAGGCTCGAATATTGGAAGCGAACTTTGCCTGCAGGTGCGTTGCATGACGTGCTGACGAGCACCTCGGCTAAGTCAGCCATCGATTTTTTTGAAGTGCGTGACCGTGAATTTCTACCCGCGTTGCAGGCCGGTGAAGCCGCGCGGCTCGCAGGGGCATTGACGCGCATGCAGCAAAACTACGAATCGCACCGGGTCGCGATTAATGAGGTGGTGCGGCTGAGTCAACTGCAAAATGATGCGCGCGAAGCCAGTGCGATCAATGTTGTTGCTAACTTGACACGATACTTGGTGGTGCTTGCGATCCTGATCTTGATTTCGGTGGTGCTGATGGCCTGGGTGGCGGCGCGCGCGGTGGAGCGCATGACCGGGCGTATTCGTATGGCCAGTGAGATCGCTAACCTTGTTGCCGCCGGGGATTTAAGCACCGAAATGCCGCGCGTGGATGCGCGCGACATTACCGGTGGTTTGCTCGGCGC
Organism: Rhodanobacteraceae bacterium; assembly: GCA_031409855.1. GTDB lineage: Bacteria > Pseudomonadota > Gammaproteobacteria > Xanthomonadales > SZUA-5 > JANNYA01. The sequence continues at coordinate 6,486 of JANNYA010000123.1, forward strand.
CATTGCGACGATGAGCGGCAATTTGCGCGCGCTGGTAACGCGTGTCAAGCAAGCCAGCATTGAGTTGATGAGCACGGCGACAGAGTTTGCTGCCACCAGCCGCCAACAAGAGCACACCGTTCAGGGCTTTGGCAGCTCGACCAATCAAATTGCGGCGGCAGTCAAGCAAATTAATTCGACGCACCAAGAGTTGCTGACCACGATGGAAGGCGTCAACGTGGTCGCCGCACAAACGGCGGAGCTGGCGATCGGCGGCCAAAGTGGCTTAAGCCAGCTGGACTTGAGCATGGATCGCTTGGCGAGTGCAGGCCACACGGTCGCGGCACGGTTGGCCGCAATTCGCGATGAAGCAGCCCAAATTACTGGCGTGGTGACGACGATTTCCAAAGTCGCTGACCAGACCAATTTGCTGTCAATTAATGCGGCGATTGAGGCGGAAAAGGCCGGTGAACAAGGGCTGGGGTTTTTGGTGCTTGCGCGCGAAATTAGACGGCTCGCCGATCAAACAGCGGTGGCGACCTTGGATATTGAGCAGATGGTCAAGCAAATGCAGAGCGCGGTCAGCGCCGGTGTGATGGAGATTGATCGTTTCGCTGAGGAAGTGAAGGTGGGCGTGCTGGGCGTCGGGCGTATCAACGGCCAATTTTCACAGATCATTTCGCAAGTGCGCACGCTTTCAGATCGTTTTGATGTGGTGAATGACGGCATGCGCAGCCAACACACTGGCACGCGCCAAATCGGTGAAGCGATGGGGCAATTGATCGACGGTGCGCGGCAAACATCAACCTCCTTGCGTGAATTTAATGCGGCGACCGAGAGCCTGCGCGATGCAGTAGGCACGCTTAAGCAAGAGATCACCCAATTTAACGTCGGTAAGTGAAGCAAAATGCAAGCGCTCGCCTTTCGTGCTGCCGACATGCGCTTTGCGCTGGCGCTGACGCATGTGGTTCAGGTCTTGCATGACTGCCGTCCGCGCCCCGTGCCAATGGCACCCGTTGCGGTCACTGGGCTGATTCATTATGCCGGGGAATTGATTCCGGTGGTGGATTTGGGGTTGTTGCTGGGCTTTACGCCTGCGGCGATGCGCGGCTCGACGCGTCTAATCGTGATCCGAATTGCGCATCCAAAAGCCCGTATGTTTGCTGTGCGTGCCGAGGAAGTGCTTGATTTAATTCAAATTGGCCCGAAAACGCACGGACTCGACAGCGCCGGAAATCGTTGGTTGGGGGAGCATATTTTAGACGATGCGCACACCGCGCAGCTGATTAACCCTGAGGCTCTGCTGCCCGATGAATTGCGCTCGCTTTATTTTGCGCATGCCTTGAGCAAGCCGCAACTTTTGGCGAATCCAACATTGCCCAATGCCGAGTTGACCAATTCTCAGTTATCCAGCGTCGAGTCGACGGATTCCGAGTTCGACTAGTCATGCTGACGAATCCTGTGGTTCGACTTTTGCACGCGCGTATTGGCTTAGACCCAGATAGCTTGGGCACACGCGTGATTGCTGATTGCTTAAACGATTTGGCGCGTGAATTTCCCGGGCTTAGTGCTGATGAGCTGGCGTTCCAGGCGCAAGGTGATGCAGCAGTATTTGCTCGGCTTGTCGCGCATTTTACCGTGAATGAAAGTTGGCTATTTAGAAGTCCTGACCAATTTGCGCAGCTGAGTCGTTTTGTTAAAACGCGTACGCGCCCGCTGAAACTGCTGTCACTGCCCTGCGCGCGCGGCGAAGAGCCCGCGTCAATCGCGGTTACTTTGTCTGAGGCCGGCTTAAGTCCAAGTGATTTCAGCATAGTCGCGGGTGAGCTTGACTGCGGCGCACTTGCGAAAGCGCGTAGTGGCAGATTTCCGCGTTCGGCATTCCGTGTCAGTTTTTCTGATTCGGAGTACACCCCTGATTCGCGCTGGTTTGTGCCGCAGGCGCAGGAGTTTGTGTTGGCGCCAGCCTTGTTGGCCCGCATTGACTTTCGCCAAATGAATATATTGGATAAAGACTTGCTAGCAGGCGAATTCTTCGACGTGATTTTTTGCCGGAATTTGCTGATTTATTTGCATTCTGACGCGCGCCAAGATGCACTGCGTTTTTTGCGGCGTGTTGCCGCGCCGGGTGCGTTGGTATTTACCGGAACCGCCGAGCCAAACATAAATTTCGACGAGCCCGAAAATAAGCCGCACACCGTGCTTATCCAGCAGGCTTTGACGCGCGCGCCGCCGAAGCACAAGCGACATCATGTTGCCAAGCCACGCGAAGGTTTAGCCAACGGCTTGCAGCCATCTGCCATTAGCGAAACCAGTTTATTGACGGTCAAGCTGGCACAAATTGAGCAAAGTGCTAACGAGGGTGATGTTCAAGGGGCGTGCTTATGCCTTGAGCAATTTTTGCGTGAAGCACCCACCCATGCCGAGGCGTGGTATTTGCGTGGCGTATTGGCAAGCGCACTAGATGACTTGGCGCGCGCAGAAGCCTCACTGGATCGCGCTGCCTATTTGAATCCTGGTCATGCACCCACTTTACGACTGCGTGCGGAATTGGCGCGCCGCAGTGGCGATGGTTTGCACGCCGAAAGATTGCACGCCCGGCTTAAGCGCGTGCGCCATGCGGGTGGTGGCGCATGAGCGCGCAAGCAATCAACCACTGTTGGCGAAAAATCGGGGTCTATTCTGGGGATCACAGTTGCGCACGCTTGCGTGAAGTGGTGCATTGCCGTAATTGCGATGTTTATGCCGCCGCCGCGCGCAGCGTGATGTTGCGTGAACTTGCGCAGTTGCCAGAGGACTTTGCGCCGGTGCCTGAGCGCGAAACCGTGGTACGCAGCGCGTTGTTGCTACGTATCGGTGGGCTCAGAATTGGTTTGGCGGTGGCGCGCGTGATTGAAATTGCAACGGATGCACCGCTGCGCCGGGTGCCGCATCGCAGTGGCCGCACCATTGCTGGGCTAACGAACGTGCGAGGACAGCTGCACCTAACGCTGGTGCCAGAGCGGCTTTTTGGCGTGGAACTCAACAACGCCACCGAAGATCATGGGCAGTCAGAAGCGCATGCACGGCCCCGTATAGTGTTGCTCAACGCGGCGCTTGGCGCGCCCACTACGTCGGCGCAGGCAGCACGCACGGCATTGGCGTTGCGTGCGGATAACGTTGTGGGCGTGCATGGTTTCACGCTGGAAGCGCTAGCGCCGATCCCGGCGTTGTTGCCCGCGCCGCTCGCCGAGTGTGCGAATGCGGTTGGGTACGTGGAGGGCAAACGCTATTTTTTATTGGACGATTTGAAATTTGCCCAGGTGCTGAACGAGGCCATCAACGCATGAATCCCATGTGGCCGCTGTTTGCCGACGAAGTGACACGCACGGTGCCGCGTATGGCGCGCGCTTTGGACGCGCTTGCACTCAACGCTCAAGATGCCGCCGCGCGCAGTGGCCTGATGCAGGAGGTTGCTAAGTTACGCAGCGCCATGACGGTTTTGGGTGAGCCGGGCATGCAGGCTTTGTTGCGCCCCTTCCAAGCGGCAAATGCAGACCCAGTTGCGCAGCGGCGCGCACTAATCGAACTCAACGCCTTGGTGCTAACTGACGGTTCTGCGCCCGCTTCTGTGACGCCAGTCGCCTCGCTAAGCGGGCCTTCTGGATTGCGCCCTGGCATAAATGACGCCAGTCTGGAGGTGCTGTTTGCCTTAGAAGTCGAGCAACAAGCGTTAGAAATTTCGCGCTTGTTGCTGCAACTAGAGGCATTTCCTGATCGGCGCGAGCCTATAAGCCCGCTACTGCGCGCTTTTCATTCGATTAAGGGGGCCGCGCGCACGGTCGGTATCGATCAAATCGTCCAGCTCGCGCACCGGCTTGAGGATAAATTTAGTCCGCTGGCGAATGGCGCGGATGGGTTTGACAGTGAGCTGATTGAGCTTGCCCTGCGCGGCGTGGACGCCATGAAAGCGCGCGCCAATGCCACTGATACGACGCAACAAATCGCAAACGATACTGCCTTGGCGGCCCTGAATGCGAGTTTCGTGGGTGATGTAGTACCGGCGCATAGCGCTAACTCCCCTAGTGCCAGCACGGTGCCTAGCCAAGCTGTGGCTAGTGCTAGGGCGGATGAAGATCCGATCTTGCGCGTACGCGCGAGCCAAATATCGGACTTGATCGGCCTTGCAAGTTCCGCGCGGGTTGAGGGCAATCGCCTGGATAACTTTGCAAAAACGCAATTGCGTTTGCGTCGGCAACTCACTGGTGTGCGCTGGAATTTGGACGAAATTGTGCAACGTCACGCGGTTGCTTTACAACACTCAGGGATAGGCCGTGAACTCACCCGCTTACGCACTCGGCTCGATCATGCGCGCTTTGCCTTAAATGTTACGGTGGATGAGTTTTCGACCTTTGCGCGTAGTGCGCAGCAACTGAATATGCGGATTTTGCATGCCGCTACCGGCACACGATTGCGGCCATTTGGCGAATTGAGTGCCAGCTACCCGCGCTTGGTGCGTGATCTGGCGCGCAAGTTAGGGAAAAAAGCGCGATTGGTCATTGAGGGTGAGCGTATCGACGTGGATCGTGACGTTTTGTTCGCGCTGGATTTGCCGCTGACACACCTTTTGCGCAATGCCCTGGATCATGGCCTGGAAATGCCAGCCGTGCGGCGTGCCAGTGGTAAAAATATCGAAGGCGTGCTTAAGTTGAGTGCCAGCTTACGTGGCGGTTTACTGGTGGTCGAGCTTAGCGATGATGGCGCGGGCGTCGACCCAGAGCGGGTGCGTGCGCGGTTAGTGGAATGCGGGCATTTTGAGCGTGAAATTGCCGCACGGCTTGAATTAAGCGCGCTGCACGAGTCATTGTTTACCGCAGGGTTTTCGACGCGCACCGACGTGACTGAAACCAGCGGGCGCGGCGTTGGCCTTGATGCCGTGCAGCAAATGGTGCGCGATATTGATGGCAGCACTCGGCTGGAATCCAAGTTTGGTTTCGGTACACGCTTTGAGATTCAAGTGCCGATTTCGCGGGTCGTCTTGCGCGCCTTATTGATCGAGATCGAGGGCGAGCTGTGTGCGTTCCCGCTCAGCCGGGTAAGCCGGGTGGTGCGAACTTCTGCGCGCGAACTGGTGATGGATGGCAACGTGCGCTATTTGCCATTTGACGGCAAAAATATTGGCCTCGTGACGTTGGCCGAGCATTTAGAGTTCGGCCGCACGCGCTACCGCGAAACGATTAGCGTGGTGGTGTTTGAACACCTTGGCCGATTGGTGGGCTGCGTGGTGGACAGTATCGTCGGTGAAGCCGACCTTGCCACGCAGGTGCTGGACGCGCGGCTAGGGCGTGTGGCTGATGTCGCCGCGGTGGCCCTGACGGCTGAGGGCGTCGGCGTTATTGTGCTGGATGTGGACGATATTTTGCGCGCGGTGTTCGATCCGCGCCGACGTGTATTGGCCCGTAGCGCAGAGGATGTGCCGAACAGTCCGCCGCTTAAGCGTGTGCTGGTGGTTGACGACTCGATCAGTGTGCGCGAATTAGAGCGCCAATTGCTTATCGCCGCAGGTTTCCAAGTCGTCGTTGCTATTGATGGTGAAGATGCTTGGCAAAAATTGGCGCTAAGTGACTTCGAGCTTATGGTGACCGATATCGATATGCCGCGTCTGGATGGGCTAGCGCTGACCCGTTCCGTGCGTCAGGACGCGCGTTTGCGCAGCTTGCCGGTCATTATTGTGTCCTATCGCAACAGTCCAGAGGACCACGCGCGCGGCATGGAAGTACGCGCAGACCGTTATTTGACGAAAAGCGATTTCGACAACGAACGCTTTCT
>JANNYA010000124.1:0-18935 GCA_031409855.1 Rhodanobacteraceae bacterium
CCATGGGCTTTCACCACACCCATTCCGTTCTGGTATCGCTTTCCTGTCGTTAATTCGTGTTCTCTTACTATACGCCACAACCAAGCGCTTTCGCATTCGCCCTGGATTCCCGCCTGCGCGGGAATGACGATTGGGTAGTCCTCAGCAAATAGGTCGTCATCCCCGCGCAGGCGGGGATCCAGGGGCGTTGACGACACACAGTGTTTAGAGCGAACGCTTAGCCAAGCTAAAATTCATCATTTTTAGAAGTCACCACAACTAAGCGCTGTCGCGTTGACACTGGATTCCCGCCTTCGCGGGAATGACGATTGGGTGTTACTCAGGATTGACGCTCAACCGGTCGTGGGATGGCGTTTGCGCGCAGCAAAAACTTCAGCGCCGTGCCGCTATGATTGCGAGCTATTAATTTAAGATTTTCCCATGTCGCAACCGCTTTCTAATACCTCCCAGCCCAGCACCGAAGCCGAGCGCTTTGCCCCCAGGGTTACCGTGGCCACCCTGATTGAGCGCGACGGGCGTTTCTTGTTTGTCGAAGAACGCATCAACGGCAAATTGGTGCTCAATCAACCGGCCGGGCATTTGGACGCCGATGAAAGCATCGTGCACGCCGCCGCGCGCGAAACGCTGGAGGAAACCGGTTGGACAGTGCACATTGACGCGCTAGTCGCGATTGACCAATACGAAGCCGCCGACCGCGCGTTTCTGCGCTTTGCCTTCGCCGCCACCGCCCTGCACCACGACAGCACGCGCACCTTGGACACCGGCATTGAACGTGCGGTTTGGCTGACTAGAGACGAACTGATTGCCCGCACAAGCGATCACCGCAGCGCCTTGGTGCTGGCTGGTGTCGACGCCTATCTGGCCGGTGTGCGCGTGCCCACCTCGCTGTTGCGCCACGTCACTGCCGAAGGCGTAATCACATGATTCTGGTTGGGCTTTCCGGCGGCGTGGATTCCTCCGTCACGGCATGGCGCTTGCGTGAAAGCGGCGCCAATGTCGCGTGCATGTTTATGAAAAACTGGGAGGAAGACGACATTAGCGGCACCTGCCCCGCCGAAATCGACGCCGCGATGGCCGCCGACGTGGCGGCAAAGTTAGGGCTAAAGTTTTACGCGCGCAATTTCGCCACCGAATATTGGGACGGCGTGTTCGAGTGTTTTTTAGCCGAATTACGCCGTGGCCGCACGCCGAATCCAGACGTGCTGTGCAATCGCGAAGTCAAGTTCAAAACCTTCATCGAACATGCGCGCGCGCTGGGTGCGGATCAAATCGCGACCGGCCACTACGCCCGCAAAGATGAAGTCGACGGACGATTTCGCCTGCTCAAGGGCGTGGATGACAATAAAGATCAAAGCTATTTCCTGCATCAGCTGGATCAAGCGCAGCTAGCCCCCGTGCTATTCCCCATCGGCGATCTAGCCAAACCTGCGGTACGCGCACTCGCGAAAGCGCACGAGCTGCCCAGTTTCGCCAAAAAAGACTCCACCGGCATCTGCTTCATTGGTGAAAAAAACTTCACGCCATTTCTAAAACGCTATCTGACGCCCACACCTGGGGCAATGGTCGATATCAACCGCAAAGCACTAGGCCAGCACGAGGGCCTACAGTTCTACACCCTAGGCCAACGTGGCGGCCTGCATTTAGGCGGCGTCAAAGGTGGCACCGGTGCGCCGTGGTTTGTGATTGGCAAAGACGTACCCAATAACCTGCTGATCGTGCATCAAGGCGAACACGAAGCGCTGTATTCCAGCCGCTTACGCGCCAGCGCACCGCATTGGATTTCGACTAAGCCGGTGGTGTTTCCGCTGCGCTGTATGGCGAAAACGCGGTATCGGCAGGCGGATCAGGCGTGTACGGTTACGCCTTGGGGGCAGGGTTTAGAGGTGGTTTTTGATGTGCCGCAACGCGCGGTAACGCCGGGGCAATTTGTGGTGTTTTACCAGGGCGATGAGTGTTTGGGTGGCGCGACGATTGAGCAGTTTGATGGGGTTTTTGGGGGATGGGGGTGAGGGTTTGGAGTTAATTCCGCCTTTTCTGTGCTCTTGGGACATCCACGCTTCACTTTTTCGATGGCAAGAGCAGCATTCGATGAGCCCTAACCATGCGTTCCACGGGCGCGGCGGCGGCGGTTCTGAATGGTTGAGTCGTATGCGCCAGTTTCCAGGGATATGTGCTCTAGCGTACCGACCTTGGTCAATGGCTTCGAGCACAGTTAAGACACCGGAGCAAGGCTCAGCCCTGTTTCCGGACAACTTAAACCACATTGGAGTCGTCATGAATAAAGATCAGGTCATAGGCCGTGTAGAACAAGCCACAGGCGCAATCAAAGAAGCTGCCGGAAAAGCTGTCGGCAACCCAACTCTGGAAGTGAAAGGCAAAGTCCAGAAGAACAAGGGTCGTGCCCAGGCTGCGGTCGGCGATATTAAGTCCGATCTCAGCGCGGCCGTAGAAAACGTCAAGTCGGCGGCCAAGCGTTCTATCTAGGCAGTAAAACTCAAATAGCGCTGGGTTCCGCGATTTAGCATTCCGGGAGTTTTTGCCGGGATGTACTTTTACATTGAAATGCCAGGAGCATGATCATGAAATGGGCAGGTATGTACTTTGTTGGCTTTCTATTCTTACTTGGCGGCGTGGCTGCGGCGCTATGGAAGACGGGTGTGCTTGAAAGGATAGGCACAGCGTGGTCGCTGATTGGTTTGGTGATCATGGTCGGACTAGGCGTGATGTTCGCTGTTGCCAACAGTGGTACCAAAGAAAATATTCAGATTGATAGCGAGTAGGCTGGCCGTGTAATTGGTATCAGGGAAGCCAGCAACATCCACGCTTAGGATTAAAAATCGCAACCCGAATTTTTCAATCTGCGCCGATTCACCCGGCCCTGTCTTGCTAAATAGTATCCCAATGGATACGATGCGCCTATGTTGACGCTCAGCAAAACCGATGAATACGACACTTGGCTGAAGGGCCTCAAGGATGTTCAAGGTCGTGCACGCATTCATGCGCGGATCAACCGACTGCTCGAAGGCAATCCAGGTCAGCACCGCGTGCTAAGTGGCGGGGTCTGCGAGCTTATTGTGATGTCGGCCCCGGTTACCGGGTTTACTACACCGAGCGCAATCAAGTGTTGGTGATTCTTCTCTGCGGTGGCGACAAGTCAACGCAAGATAGTGACATTAAAGCCGCGCTCATGCTGGCACAAGGACTCTAAGCCATGACTAAAACCAAAACTACCCCTTACGACGTAGTGGACTACTTGAGCACTCCAGAGGATTGCGCAGCCTACCTTGATGCATGCATTGCGGAAAGTCAGGGCGACCCAGCCTTCATCGCTAAGGCCATCGGCGACATTGCCCGCGCAAAAGGTATGAGCGAACTAGCACGCGCAACGGGAATGGGCCGGGAAAGTCTCTACAAGGCTCTCTCTGGCGAGCGTAATCCGGAGTTCGGCACCATCTTGAAAGTGTTGAAGGCGCTAGGATTGGAACTGCACACAACTGTGGCGGCCACTTAAGAGTTGCGCGATCACCGGTTCAAATTTAGTCTAAGGTGAATGTTTGGCATACCAGTATCTGCTGCCGTCCGGTCGCATTATCCGTTTTAAACTAAAGTCCAGTGCGCCGACTTTTGCAGGACACAAAACCGGACATAACGACACCTGCCGTCACGCCTTACCAATCATCCAAAACCGCTATTTTCCTAACCGTTTGCCCTCAGGCACCGGAAATCCCCGATCCCGCAACAACGGCGCTATTTCCGCGTCACGGCCACGGAAGGCACGGTATGCCTCGGCTGGGTCGACGGCATTTCGTACCGAAAATAGATTGGCGACCATGCTCTTAGCAAGTTTTTTGTCGTAAAAGCCGCCCGGCGATTCGGCGAATGCCTCGGCGGCGTCAGCGGTGAGCACTTCCGCCCACAGATAGCCGTAATAACCAGCGGCATATCCCTCGTTGGCGAACACGTGGCTGAATTGCGGGGTGCGATGGCGCATCACCACTTCTTTGGGCATGCCCAGTTGATTCAGAGTGTCGCGTTCAAACGCATCTGGATCCAAATTTGCTGGATCGATCATATGTAACTTCAAATCTATGATCGAGCTTGCCAAGTATTCGGTCGTGCCAAAGCCTTGGTTGAAACTGGCGGAGTTCTTCAGCTTTTGCACCAATTCCGCAGGCATAGGCGCGCCGGTTTTGGCGTGCCGGAAGTATTTGTTGATCACCGGTTCCGTGAATAACCAGCGCTCCAGAAGTTGCGATTGGAACTCGGTGTAATCGCGAACGCCGCCATTTAAGGTGTCGTAGGCCACCGTGGAGGACAGCGAATGCAGCGCATGTCCAAACTCATGGAAAAAGGTGTTTGCATCGCTCCACGAGACCAAAAGCGGCTCGCCATCGGCGGCTTTGATGAAATTCGAGTTATTGCTGGACAGCACAGTCGTTGGCCCACCTTGAGTTTGGTGGCTGCGATAGCTACTTGCCCAAGCGCCTGAGCGTTTGCCTTCGCGGGCATAAGGGTCCAAATACCACAGGCCTACGGCTGCACCATTACTCAGCCGCGTGACTTCCCAAACTCGAACATCCGGGTGATACACCGGTACTTTGCCGGGCGCCAACGCGGTAAATTTGAAGTCGAAAAGTTCACCGGCGACATAAAACATGGCTTCGGTCAGTTGCTCGAGATTGAGATATTGCTTGACCGCCTCGCTATCGTAGGCGTAGCGATCTTGGCGAACTTTTTCGGCGTAATAACGATAGTCCCAGGGCTCGATGGTGATTTTGTCGCCGGCGGCATTCGCAATCTTTTGCATGTCGCTGACTTCTACTTTGACGCGCGCAATCGCTGCCGGCCAAACCGATTGCATCAACGCCATTGCGCGTTCCGGGGTTTTCGCCATGCGGTCAGCTAAACGCCAGTCGGCGTAGTTGGCAAAACCCAATAGCTTGGAACGCTCGTGCCGCAGTTTCAGTATCTCCTTGATCAGCGCATTGTTATCGTTTTGATCGCCGTTATCGCCACGACTGTAAAAAGCGCGCCAAACTTGTTCGCGCAAGGTGCGTTCGGTGGAATAGGTCAAAAATGGGTCAATCGAGGAGCGGGTATTGACGATCGCAAGCTTCCCCGCTTGGCCTTTGCCAGTTGCAATGGCTTTGGCACCGCTGACAAAGGACTCAGGCAAGCCGCCGGCCTGCTCTGCGCTCAGGTAAAGATACTTTTCCTCATCGGCCAGCACGTGGTTCTGAAATTTGGTGTAAAGCCCAGCCAGTTCGGAGTCGATAGCGCCGTAGCGCTTGGCTTTTTCGGCACTGAGTTCAGCGCCAGAGCGTACAAATTGATTGTAGACCAGCGTTACCAAGCGCCGCTGATCAGGCTTTAAACTCGCCATTTCGGCGCCGCTATAGACGCTCTTAACGCGTGCAAACAAGGCCGTGTTTTGGGTAATTTTATTTTCGTATTCCGCTAACACCGGCGAGAGCTTGGCCTGCACTTCACGGAACTCAGGCGAGGACAAATTGCCCGAATAAATAGAAAAATACACCAAAGCGCGATTGACTAACTCGCCTGATTTTTCCATCGCCACCAAGGTGTTTTCAAAACTTGCGGGTGCAGTTTGCTGGGCGATTTGATCTAACTGCGCCAAGTGCGCGCTGATCGCCGCTTTTACCGCTGGTTCTAGATCGGCAATCTTCATTTGATCAAATGCGGGTGTGCCACCAAAGTCGCCTGTCCAGGCGGCCAACATCGGATTGGCGGATTTGCTCGATACGGGCGTGGCGCTAGCCAGCGGCGCAGCGGGCGCATTGGTAACCGGTGCAGAACCACAGCCTGCGAGTAGCGCGCACAAGGCCAGCGTTAGCGTATGAGTACGGTACATATTTTCTCCTAAAGATCTAGCTTGCCAAGGCGCTGGCGGTATGGCCGATCTTAGGTTTGGGCGATGGATTGCGGCAAGCGCCGATGGTCATGAAATAGGTGGTGCTTTGATTTCCTAGGCCATCGATATTTGATCGAAGCCCTAAGCCACAGTCGCGTGCAACTGCACACCCAATGCGCGCGTTACTTTCAATATCGTCGCGAAACTAGGATTGCCCTCAGCGCTGAGCGCTCGGTACAAGTTTTCCCGGCTTAATCCGGCAAGCCGCGCAACTTCGGCCATGCCTTTGGCGCGCGCAATATCGCCCAAAGCACGGGCAATTCCGGGCAAATCATCTGGCGCATCGCTCAGCCAAGCGTCCAGATACGCCGCCATTTCTTCTGGCGTACGCAGCTGTTCGGCAACATCGTAGTTCAATAATTTCGTCTTACCCGTTAAGGTTGTTTTAGACATCATTTGCATCCTATAAATTTTTTGCCAACCGTAACGCCAATTCGATATCTTGATCTTGTGTAGCTTTATCACCGCCGATCAGTAGCACGATCAACACGTCATCACGCTCGGTGAAATAGACGCGATAGCCGGGCCCAACATCTATTTTTAGCTCCATAATCCCCTGCGTTAAAACACGGTGCTTACCGGGGTTTCCGTTCAGCAGTCGATCAACACGTACCTGGATGCGCGACCGAACTACCCGATCTTTCAGGCTGTTGATCCAATCAAGGTATTGTTCAGTGAGCTTGAGCCGCATGCGGCCATTGTAGCCTATACGCTACTTAATTTAACTCCAAAGCGCTTTCTAGCACCGTAGTGGGCTTTGCCAAATTTTGCAAAAAGAAACGCATTGTTGGCTAGCACCTGCATCACGCCAGACACAACGCTCTGGACGCTAGACAAAAAGCTGCAGGAGTTGGCTAAACGATTTGGCGTGCAATTTGTGCCTTCTAGGCATTGACTAGCCTGCATTGACTAGTTAGCGTAGCAATCCGCCAAAGGCGGATAAATTGCGAAGCTGAAACGAAGTTTCTTCAAAGATTTTATGACTAGCTGGCCGCTTTCTAACCCTAAAACCTCAAGAGGAAATCCATGCCCGCTGATGTCGACCAAGACTTCTATGACCGCGCCGACGCACACATCAATCTCTCGAACGATCAGATGCAGACGAAACTGGATTCCCGCTAAAAGCATGCGGGAATGACGAGTTGAAGCGCAATTTAAGACTTCTTACTCGCCATCAACGCCGATAAATTGGCAAACGGATTTGAAGTTGCGCCTTTGGTGGCGACGGCTTTACCTAAAAGTTGGAACCGCCACGTTCGCGCGTGCATCCAGTCCAGCTAACCCCTAACTGCTATCACCTCGAACCCGCTGCACCCGCGCCCGATAGTCGTGCACGTTATTGCCGGGTATACCGCTTTCTTGGGTGCCTTGAATTTCATCCACTTTGTGGTCGGAGCCGGTGATTGGCTTGGCAACAACTGCGGTTTCGTGTTCGAAGCCATGCGATTTGTCGGTGTTGCGGTAGTGCCGGTACAAGCCCCAATAAAGGCCAGTCGCGGCGGCTGGGCCGACTGCTAGTAGCAGCAATATTCCGCCATCGTCGCTCATAGACTGGCCCCCACAATAGACAACGCGATGCCTTCGAGTACGGTGCCCACGGTCAGTGCGGCCAATAGCAGTTTCCACTGCTGTACAGGAACACTGCCCATGGTTTCACCGGTGCGCCCGTTCACTGCGATGTAGTGCAGCAGGCCGCCCTTGCTGCCGGGTTGGTGATAGGAATACAGCCAGATTGGCAGATACATCGACACCCAACGCGTGCCATGCACTTCCAAGCGTTCTTGTTCCCAGCGCACGCCGCGATCATATTGCGACACCGATGCCTTAACTTGAGCGCGGGCGATGGACAGCAACTGGTCCTCTAGGCGCGGCTGCAGGTGCTCGACGTCGCGGTCGCGTTTCTCGGAAGTGAAGCCAGCTAAATACGAGGCATTCCACTTCACCGCGTTTTTGGTGTCGAACGGCAAAATCGTATTGATAATGTTGTTGGTGTTGACGCGGTTGTCTAGATTGCCGCGCTCGGTGGAGGATTCAAGCGTCAGGTCATCCACCGTGAAGTCCACTTGCCGTTGCACCTGATAGACATCGGCATCGTAGTACGTGGTCTTTTTGTCGCCACTACCGCGCGTGTAGCGGCGCGTTTCGATCTGCGCGTAGCCTGCAACATCGGCGCTGACGTTGCCATCAATAATCATATAGGGCAGATAGACACCGACGACGTTTTCGGGTGTGAACTCTTGCTTGAATGCTTTCAAAGCAAACAGTTTGCGCTTGTCGACGAACTGGCGGATGCGGGCAACGGCATCGGCTTTGCCAATGTGGAAGGGCAATACCGCGTCGGGAACGGCACCGTTGGCGACTTGCTCGTTGATGCCGAACACATGCCTACACCAGTGGCAACGTGCGGTCATCGCGTTTTGCGTATTCACCGTTACATCGGCGCCGCAGCCGGTGCACTTGAAGCTCATCAAACTGGCGGCATCGGCTTGAATATCGCGCGCGCCGGAGGCAATCACCCGGCCTTTTAGCTCCTCGATGCCGGTGCCGAAGCCTAATTGCTCCTCAACCCGCTCGCCATGCCATTGGTTTCGGCAGTATTGGCAGATCAGCAAGTCGCTACCGGGCTTATGTCGGATGTCCGTGGCACCGCATTTCGGGCAGCGGTTGAGGCCGTCTTTGAGCTCTTGGGCGGCGGTGTCTATCGCAACCGGATCGGGTGCCAGCAATTCATTGCGGATCGGCTCGGGCAAAGTGGCCGGATCGATGGGAAAACTGCCCGGCGCGGGCGGCACGTCCTGGGGCGAACCGGGGCCGGTGTATTGCGGCAGCGGCGGTGGGCGATTGTTAGTGGACATTGGTTAGGCGTCTGGCGGCTATAGGCCGAGCGCTTTGGCTTTTAGCGCGTCGTAATCGGCCTGAGTAATTAGCTCCATGGCCAGCATCTCTTTGGCCTTTTTTAATTTCGCGATGGGGTCATCCGCCGCAGGGGCTGCAGGGGCAACCGGCTGCTGCATGGCGCCTATGCCGACCATGCCCGATGCCATCCCTAAGCCCATAATGCCTGCAGCACCGCCGTTTTCGCCGGCTGCTTGCATGCCCGCAGCGACGCTGGCTTGCAAGTTGGAATTGCCGCGTGCGCCGGAAAGCGCATCGGCGCGTTGCACGGTTTTCAACAGCTCTTTGGTGTTTGCGTCATATTCGATCGAAACGATGGCGGTCTTGACGATTGCCAGGCCACGATCTGAGCGCCATTGGTAACCATTTTCTACTGCGGCAGACAAACTCTTGGCAAAACCCAGCGAATCCTGCTGCAGCTTGGTAATACGATTGCCCTTGCTTACATCATTCGTGTAAAGACTAAACGCGGGTGCCAGCGAACCCACCACTTCATTGAACAATTGGCTAGCGGCGGCATTTTCCATGTCGGTGAAATCAAAAACCTGGCCAGCCTGCAGATAGCTGGCCGGCACGAAGTTCTTCACAAACAGAATCGGATCGACAATCTTAAGCGTGTACGAGCCGCGCGTGACCGCGCCGACTTGGGTGTTTAGAAAAGCGTCGTCCCAGTAAATTTCCGACTGGGTGCCAAAACGGTTGTCCGGTAATTCCTTGAGTGAAACAAAGAAAGCCGCCTGCTGTGAACCGGGCTGGCCACCAAACTTGAACCGTTCCCAGCTCTGTTTGATCAGCGCATCAACGAAGTTGTCACCGGCAAAAATTGATTTCGAGTTGAGATCGTCGGATCGCCACTCGTACGCGCCTGGCTCCGCGGCAAAGCCGGTGATCCCACCATCTTGGAACAGGATCAGCCCGTAACCTTCGGGAACCACGATTTTAGAGCCATTGCTAATGATGTTCGAGGAACCGCGCGTGTTGGAGCCGCGTCCGGCATTACTACCCTGCGGTACCGCAGCGAATAGCGCTGCCGTTGCTGGCAGGCCAGCTGGAACGGTGTAGAAATCTTGCCACTGGTCAGCAAGCGTGCCGCCGATGGAACCCATAACTGCCTGAATTAGACCCATTGCCTTTCTCCGTGATTTCTGGCCGGGCACGCTGCCCGCCATTGCGGGCAAACTATACCTGCCCAGAGGGCGAACTGCGACCGCTTAGGGTGCAGTAACGCAGTAGTTTTGCCCGATTGAGAATGGGTTGGAGGGCAGGGCCTGCGGTATAAATTTGTTTGATGTGTCTTACCCGCATTCGCCAAAAGTAGGGTGCGAAGTAAACGTGTTATTCACCAATATCAATTTGTTTGTCCGCTGCATTGCCGTGTATTTGCAGTGCGGTCAGTACGTCAGGCCGAAGCGCATAGTTGCCATCCAAACCAAACTCCGGCGTCGGCGTGGGCCAGCGCGTTTTGTCCAAAGCACCAAAATGCGCTTGTAAGACACTAATCACGGTGTTTCTGGCGGCGATATCGCCGGTGTAATCAAAGTCATCCAAGGCCGTCTGTAAGCCCAAGTCTAAGCGTTTATCAAGCGTCATTAGACTGCGCCGCGCAAAGCGCCGAATCGCCGGGCGGTCATCGCTCAAGCTTTGTAACAACCACGGCACGCGTGCGTGCAGCGACGCGGACGGCGCGGCTTGATCTAGCTGCCCCAACTCAAAGGCGGCAATGGCCTGGCGCACTGGATCACCGGCGAGTAGAGCCGCTAGCCCGTCGCTTAAATTGATATCCGCGCCATCGTTGCGCGCCAGTGTGTCGGCTGCTGTAGGCGCTTGTTTCGGCCAGCGCTTGCTAATTTCGGAGACCGCCCAAGCCGGCGTGCTTTCGGCATGGCAGTTTAAGCAGGCGTTGGGTTTGCCCGCGCCTAGATCCTTGCCGACGTTGGGCGAGCTAATTAAATGAGTGCGGTGAATTTCCATCACGCCATAAACCGCGCGCGGCATATGGCAGCCCATACAGCGTGCGCCCGATGATTCCGATTTATGACCGGTATGCTCTGCGATCTGGCTTTTTAGTTCCTGATGGCAGCGCAAACACGGGGCGTCGCCCGCTTCCGGCGTTTTACTAGGCAGCATGCCGGCGGGATCGCCGCTGTGCATGGTATGGCAGCGCATGCACGTTAGTTTTGGATCCTGGGCGCACTTGGACGCGGTTTGCCCTTGATATTCGTACGCGGTCAAACGTGGGGAACCATCGAGCCAAAAACGGTTGGAAAATAAATGCGGAAGTGCCGCGCTTGGGCTGGGTGTGTCTAGTCGCAGCACGGTCAAGTGATCCTCAAGCACATCGCCTGGGCGGTAAGTTATCCCGCTGGAATAAAGCGTATCAATATCGTTTGCCGACTTGGGTGTGCGCCCGGCGTGGCAGGCACCGCAAACGGCATTACTGCGTTGTGCGGTCAAGTCATCTGGGTTGACGATGCTTAAATCTGGCACGCCCAGTTTAGCCAGAGTGCGCTCGGGCAGCTGCTGCATCCGCTCTACGTGCAAGGCGCCTGGGCCGTGGCAACTTTCGCAGGCGATGCCTAAGTCCGCCACTTGCGTATCGAACCGTAGCTCAGCGCGCACATCAACGCGTTCGCCAGCCTGTGCGCGCGTGCGCACCTCGGCTAGGTTGCTGACTTTGGGCTCGGGGCCAGTGTTGTGGCAAAACACGCAATTGGTGTTCCAAGTGGTGACTTGCGCATCGAAAGGCTGTTCATCCGAGCCTAAAAATGCCGCATTCATGTGCACCCAGCGCTGCTCGCTGATGTGCCACAGATAGTGCAGCCGGTAATAGGTTTCGCTACTTTCATCCTGCATCAAATATTGCTGATAGCGATGCGAGCCGACTGTACGAACCACATCTAACTGTGCGATCTGTTGTTGCGTGCTGGGGTCAAAATAATCAAAGCGAAACTTGCCTTCACTGCTGTTCGGTCGCACCAAGCCGCCAAACGCGCTCAACAGTCGCCCATCAAAAGCGCCGCGCACGCTCTGTGCATTCGCGGTTTGCGTCATGGTGCGGTGATAGGTTTTGCTCCAACTGGCGTGGCGATCCGCATGGCAGTCAAAGCACGCAGCAGCACCTGTGTAAGCGATTGTTAAAGCGGGTGGTGGCGCTTTTGTTAGATTTTTGTAAGAGCTAAACAACAGACTGCCGACGCCAACTAGCAGCAACAATAGGGCGACTCCGAGCAATTTTCGGCTAAATACTAAAGTGCGCATCCGAATCAACCGTTTTCCCGCGCTATTCTTGCCTCCATGGCAAGCTCCAGCGCTTCTAACAGCGCAATCGCATAGATTTCATCCAGCTGCTCATCGCTGTCTGCTAGTTGATCGCGAATTTCCTCGCGCAGCTGACGCAGACGCGCTTTTGCGGATTCGGCTTCGTCAAAAGTAAGCAGTTGGTCAATCGCGCCGGTAGCACTGCCCAGGGCCAGCATCGCCAGCGCTGACAGCGACGTGTCGATACCGATTGCCGCGCGGCGCAGTTCTTCTAAGGACTCAATTTGCGCCTGGTTAGAGCGCACTGGGTAGTTGCGGCGGCCAAAAAAGCCGAATGAGCGTTTCGGCGTGTGCAAAATATCCCGCCGCACCAGGGCGTCTAATAAATCGTCCCGCAATTGTGGTAATTCACGCGCCGTGTGCTCAATCGCCGATTGCGGATTCAGCTGACCGGATGCGCGTACTACCGATCGCAAAGCCGCAGTCAATAACGGGTGGCGGCTGGGTAAAGTGTCAAGCACCACTACTACGCCATTGCGCAAACCGATGCGCGTTTGCACCGCCAGCTCCATCAATAGCGCGCACGCAAGCAGGCGCTGATCGTGCAGAGGTGCCAATTTTGCTCGGGTTTGGCCGCTCAGCGGGTCAAGCGCGATCAGACTCAATGTTTCCGCAATCAGCATCGTCCGCCCTATTCAAATTTCGTGAGTGCAAAGATCAAGCGTGCGCGCTGCACACTTTGCTGGGCGTTCGCGTCGTTAGTCGCTCTTGAGCCAGAAACAAACGCTTCAAAGCGATTCAGTCGGCCATCCAATGCGATGGCTTCACTCGCTAGATGGTGCTTGAGCAAATCCATGCCATCACTTAGCAGCAACAAACCTAACAGCCAAAGGTCACTTAGGCCTAAATTTTCCGCGCCTTGTGCCAATAATTTGACCGATTCCAAGTAGCTGCTGGTGGACTGCACCGGATAGGTTGTTTGCGAAAAAATGCCAAATTTGCGCCTTTTTTCCTCGATCAAAATGCCGCGTCGTACCAAAGACGCCAGCAAATCTGGCGCTATGCGCGGCATCGAACGGCTAACCGCCTCGACCGCTTCCAGCGGTGTTTGCGCGCGCTTACGCACGATCGCTTGGGCGTCGTTGAGCAGCATGTAGTGCGCAGAAATATCTTCGGGCGCAACGACATGCGGCCCCGCCAGTGTCAATCGACCCAAAGCAGTTAGTTCTATTAAGCATGAAGCCGCAAGCCAGCGATTCAGCGCCGCCGGTGTGCGCGCTTGGTCCCAAGACGAGCCGTCCAGTTTACGATCAAGCAGCAGTAGGTGTTCGGCTAGCAGCATTACAGCCTAAAGCAGACGTGCGCTGCAGATTTGTCAAAAGGGGGCATTTTCACCAGCGATTGTTTTCATAGGCAACGGACATTTTGTAGGCAAAGATCATTTCATCGGTTCATTGGGCTTGCAAGTCAAACACCTTGCACGCAGCCTAGGGTAAATTTGCGCCAGGTAAATTTGCGCCACGCTCGCCATGGCTAGCTCGTCAAGTGTTGCAGAATAAGGGAAGTTTGTAATGTCTGAAACCCAAATACCCGCTTATATTCGTGAATTGAAGCGCGCACTCAAGGCCGCTGGAAAAACCTACAGCGATGTAGCCCTGCATTTAGACGTCAGTGAACCGGCGATTAAGCGTACATTTTCCTTAGGCAATTTCACCTTGGATCGCTTTGAGCAAGTTTGTCGCTATGCTGGCCTGTCCTTAGAAGAGCTGATTGATCGTGCTGCCGAACGACCACCGGCAATCTCACGATTGACCCAAGAGCAAGAAGAAGAGCTATTTGGCAACGTGCGCCTGCTGCTGGTCACCAATCTAGCGCTAAATCACTGGCGATTTAGTGAAATTCTTGAGCATTTTGATTTTACTGAGCACGAGTTGCTGCAGCTGATGGCGAAACTTGACCGTATGCGCATGATTGAACTCTTGCCCGGCAACGAAGTGCGTATTTTAGTCAGCCGCCAGTTCTCTTGGCGCCCAGCAGGCCCGGTGCAGCGGTTTTTCAACCAATTCGTACAAAAAGAGTTTTTCGACAGCAACTTCGATAAAACCGGCGAACGACTTGTTTTTCTATCGGGAATGTTGTCAGCCGCGAATTTGACGCGCTTTCATCAAGCAATGGAGCGCCTTGCCCAGGAGTTTGATGAACTTGCGCGTGAAGACTCGCGTTTGCCGCTGACCGAACGCCATACCACGTCGCTGGTGGTGGCCTTGCGCCCCTGGGCATTTCCACCCTTTGCGCGCTATCGCAAAAAGCCTAGCGGAAAAAAACTTTAAGCGTATGACGCTGCCTGATGCTGAACACGAATTAATCTTGGCGCGTTCACTTGCGTGGCTCGAACACGCGGTGATTGGGCTAAATTTCTGCCCGTTTGCAAAAGCCGTGCATGTGAAAAAGAAAATAGGCTGGACAGTGAGTGTGGCAACCGATGCAGATACGCTGTTAGCCGATTTGCGCGTGGCTTTGCTGGAGCTTAGCGGCGCGCCGATAGAAACACTGGAAACGACGCTGTTAATCCACCCATATATATTGTGTGACTTTGCCGACTACAATGATTTTCTGGCACTCGCCGATGCTTTAATCGTTGAATTAGCGCTAGAAGGCGTGCTGCAAATTGCCAGCTTTCACCCGGATTATTGTTTCGCTGATGCGCGCCCGGAAGATTTAAGTAACGTGACGAACCGTTCACCGTATCCGATGCTGCACCTATTGCGTGAAGACAGCATTAGCAACGCGGTGCAAATCTATGCGCATTCAGACACGATCGTGGCGCGCAATCAAGCGACATTGGCGAGCTTGGGCTGGCAGGAATGGCAAACGTTAGCCCAACGCTTTGCGAAGTAGTACGGCTAAATATCGGGCGCGAACTCGACTTTGGCAAAACGCGCTGCTATGCTCGCGAATTGATTAAATCCTACACAAGGACGTGTTATGAAAGTTCTATCGTCACTCAAATCCGCAAAAACCCGGCATCGTGATTGCAAAGTTGTCCGTCGTCGCGGCAAGATTTTCGTAATCTGCAAGAGCAACCCACGCTTCAAGGCGCGTCAGCGCTAGATTGAATAGCTCACGAATGGCGTAATGCGCATTCGAAGAGTGCTGTAAAAAAGCCCGCTTCTCGCGGGTTTTTTATTGGCTTTGATTGCTGCAAACCAGCATTGCACTATTTTGAGTGCCCGCGCGCCAACGGCGCCCAGAACGGGTGCCATTCAAACTGCCGGATCGTCATCCCCGAATGTTTTAGTCGGGGATCCATCCTGCACTTGCGCAAAGTACAGCTCATTGCAATGGTGCAACGCCAAACAAGCGCCCTGGATTCCCGCCAAAAGCATGCGGGAATGACGAACTCAGAGGGCCACCTCATTAAATTCGCATCAGCGAAAATTACCGAGATTCCCCGTCAGTTTGAATGGCACCCACCCAGAACAGCATTAAAAGCGCAGCACAGACGGCACATGTTGCGCTCGCAGCAAACGCCGCGAGCGGCGAAATCCGTTCCCAAATCTCGCCAAATAGCCAACTTGCCGGTAATAACGGCAGGCCAGAGGCCAGATAAAACCAGCCGAACGCACTACCTTTTTGCGCCGGATCCAGCACGTCGGCGACCAGTGCCTTTTCCACGCCTTCCGTCGCAGCACTGACCAAGCCAATGCCGCAAAACATCAGCACAAGTGCGAAAATTGAGCTGGGCGCCAGTGCAAACGCCAGATACAGCGCGCCGTAGCTCAACCAACCTGCCACCAACAAAGGCTTGCGGCCAATGCGGTCTGACCAACTCGCAAGCGGCGTGGTTAGCACGGTCGCCACCGCTGCCATCAGCGCCCAACACAGCAAAGACTGACTTATGCTCAGGCCCAGATCGCGCGCGCGCAACAGCAAAAACATATTGCTGGAATTTCCCAGGCTGAAAATAGCAAGCGCGATCAAATAGCGCTGGAATGGACTGGGCAGGCTGCGCCACCGCCAATTTCGTGGCACTGATTTCGCGCCCGTATTCACGGCTGGCATTGTTTCTTTGATCTGCATCGCCAAGAACACACACAACACGCCCGGCAGCAGCGCCCACAGCAGCACCTGTTGAATGTTTGCACCACCCGCAATCAACGCATAGGCCAACAATGGCCCGATCACCGCACCCGCGTGATCCATGCTGCGATGCAGGCCAAAAGCCAAACCACGCTGACTGGCGGGTACGGATTCACTCAACAGCGCATCGCGCGGCGCGCTGCGCAGGGCTTTGCCCAGACGATCTAAAATGCGCAGTGCAAACACACCAAAAGCGGTGCTGACCAGGGCGTACAGCGGCCTAGCCAATGCCGCAAAGGCATAGCCCAAAACCGCCGGAAGTTTACGCGTGGCAAAGCGATCTGACAGTGCGCCCGAAGCCAGCTTCAAGATCGCCGTCATGCTTTCCGCTACACCTTCCATTAAGCCCAGAAAGCGCGGCCCGGCCAACATTACGCTGGAAAGATAAAGCGGCAGTAATGGATAAACTAATTCACTGGCGCTGTCATTGAGCAAGCTAATCGCGCCCAGCAGCCAAACGGTTTTAGGTAGGCTGCGTAAGTTCATCAGGGTGGCACCAGCAAGGTGACGATCAAAACTGAGTGATCCGAATCGGGGTTAGACAATACCCGGCGCTCAGTCACGAGAGCCGAACCGCGCAGCAGCAATTGATCAATTGGGATGCTTAGCGGCGCAAACAAGGCATTCGGCCCATGCCAAGTGGGCACAGGCCAAAAACCAAGCGTCGAATCGACAAATTCGCCGTCGATTTGCATTTGGCGATAGGGCGCCGACCAAACACTCGCGTTGAAATCACCGGTAACGATCAATGTTTGCGCGAGCGACTGGCGCGTCGTGTATTTGGCTAACGCGGCAAAATATGCATCCCGGCTGGCTGCGGCATCGGTTGCCACCGGCGGGATGGGATGCACGACGAGCAGCTCGCCGCCTTGCCACCGGACTCTAGCTGTTGGAAATTCAAGCTCAATAGGATCAACCAAATCCGCGCTGGCATTGTTCAATCGACCATTTTTGACCAGCACACCAATGCCTTGCCAGCCCAGATCAGGAAACAGCGCCTGCACACTGTAACTGGCACCGAACGCAGACTTTAGTTGCAGACTGAATTCGTCGGAAAGTTCAGCAATGCCAATCACATCCGGGTCTTCCGCGCGAATCAGTGCGAGCAAAGATTCACTGCGTTTCGCCATGGCGCAGTTCGCAAACAGTACTCTAATGGGCAATTTTGCAAAGGAGTGCTTTGCGATGTCGAGGTATATCTCTCGAAATGGCGTGTTGACGTTTGGCAGTTGCCCTTCGATCAATGGTTTTTCGCCCGACAATGGATAATGCGCAATTAGCGCAAAATTCCAGAGCAGAGCTAGCGCGCTCAAACCGATCAAGCGCCGCTTTTTTGCGTAAATAGCGGCGCATAGACAAAGTAACGCAGCAAATAGATATTGCCAGCGAAAATGCGCGAATAGATCCAAAAACCAATGCCACGCGCCCAAATGCCCGATCACGCTGACAATCAGAACTAGCCAGATGCGGTTGGCGATGAAGGTTGCAATTTTGGCGCCCAAATTTGGCGCTGCAGCGCCATTTGAGGTCACTTTTGCACCACCAACCTAGCCCTTAACATCGCCGTCAATTCCGCCGGATTCGCCTGCCCTCGGCTGGCTTTCATCGCTTGCCCGATCAAAAATTGCCAGACTTTTTCATTGCCGTCCAAATACTGCTGCACTTGCGTGGGATTTGCCGCAATGACTTCATCTAACAATGCCGCGATCGTGCTGGCATCGCTCATTTGTTTGAGGCCGAGTGTGGCAATCAAGGCATCGGCGTTTGCCTCAGACGTCCACATGGCATCCAACACCTGCTTGGCGAGTTTGCTGTTGAGTGTGGCATCGGATAAGCGATCCAGCAGCCCGGCAAAGCGCACAGCCGATACCGGCGTGGCGTCCAATTCCAGCTCGGCGGCATTGAGCTTGGCGGCTAGCTCGCCCATCATCCAGGTGGCGACTAGTTTGGCATCTGGTTTTTGTAGCGCCGCTAAAGTCGCTTCAAAATACTCCGCGTGGTCGCTGCTTAAACCAAGTTGATCCGCTTCATATTCGCTCAAATGCAGCGCGCTGACATAGCGTTCGCGGCGTGCGCGCGGCAGTTCGGGCATGGCGGCGCGTACACGTTCAATCATCGCAGCACTGATTATGAGCGGCGGCAAGTCCGGGTCGGGAAAATAGCGATAGTCGTCAGAATTTTCCTTGCTGCGCATCGGCCGGGTTTCATTTTTTGCGGCGTCATATAAACGCGTTTCTTGCACCACGCTGCCGCCGCTTTCAATAATGCGAATTTGCCGATCAATTTCATAGTTGATCGCCTTTTCGACGAATCTAAAACTATTGACGTTTTTGATCTCGGCGCGCGTGCCCAGTTTTTCGGCGCCCACCCGGCGCACTGAGACATTGGCGTCACAGCGGAAGCTGCCTTCGGCCATATTGCCATCACAAATTTTGATCGACTTGACCAAGGTATGCAGCGCCTTCAGATAGGCCACGGCTTCTGCCGCACTGGCCATGCAGGGCTCGCTCACCACTTCCAGCAACGGCGTGCCCGCGCGGTTCAAATCAATGCCGCTTTTGCCAAAATAAGCGTCGTGTACGCTTTTACCGGCGTCTTCTTCTAAGTGCGCGCGCGTCAGCTGCACGCTCAAGGTGCGGCCATTTTCCATTGTTGCTTCAACCGTGCCGCCGACCACCACGGGCAGTTCAAACTGACTAATTTGATAGCC
>JANNYA010000125.1:0-55534 GCA_031409855.1 Rhodanobacteraceae bacterium
TGTTTTTCTCACAGTCAATGCGGTCAACGATTTGCCTAGTTTTATCGCAGGCGGCAATCAAACGCATCCAATCGGAACCAGCACAGCACAAACGGTTCCGACTTGGGCCACGGCAATCAGCGATGGCGACGCCGATTTCACGCAAGCGTTGAGCTTTAACGTCAGCAATGACAACAACGCGCTATTCACCACGCAACCTACAGTCGCGGCAAATGGCACTTTGAACTACACGCCAAACGGCAGTGCTGGCAGCGCGATCGTAAGCGTCAGCTTGACGGATGACGCGAGCGCAGGCGGCCCAGCGCTGACGAGCTTAAACCAGACTTTCACGATCACGATTAGCGCCAACACGTTACCGACGATTTCTAATGTCGCCAATCAAACGATCAATGAAGATGCAGCCACGGCTGCGCTGGCAATTACCGTGGGCGATGCTGAAACTGCGCTTACAGCCTTGACGATGTCCGGCAGCTCAAGCAACACCACCTTAGTGCCGAACGCAAATATTGTGTTTGGCGGCAGCGGTGCCAATCGCACCGTTACCGTCACGCCAGTGGCGGGAATATCCGGCACCAGCACGATTGGCCTGACCGTGACCGATGGCAACGGCGGCACGGCTACTGACACTGTTTTTCTCACGGTCAATGCGGTCAACGATTTGCCTAGTTTTATCGCAGGAGGCAATCAAACGCATCCAATCGGAACCAGCACAGCACAAACAGTGCCCGCCTGGGCCACGGCAATTAGCGATGGCGACGCCGATTTCACCCAAGTTCTGAGCTTTAACGTCACGAACAACAACAATGGCTTGTTCACCACGCAGCCGAGCGTTGCCAGCAACGGCACTTTGAGCTACACGCCAAACGGCAGCTCCGGCAGCGCCACGGTCAACGTAAGCTTGACCGATGACGCCACCGCAGGTGGTGGGGCGCTGACAAGTGCGGTTCAAACCTTCACGATCACGATTAGCGCCAATACGCCGCCAACAATTTCCAACGTCGCCGATCAAACTATTAATGAAGATGCGGCCACTGCTGCGCTGGCAATTACGGTGGGCGATGCTGAAACCGCAGTCGCTGCTTTGACGATGTCGGGCAGCTCCAGCAATACCGCCTTGGTGCCTAATGCCAATATCGTCTTTGCTGGCACAGGCGCATCGCGGACGGTGACTGTTACCCCAACGGCGAATTTGTCCGGTACCAGCACGATCACTTTGACTGTGACCGATGGCAATAGCGGCACAGCTAGCGATACGTTCTTGCTGACCGTAAACGCCGTGAATGACGCGCCTAGTTTTGTTGCGGGCGGCAATCAAACGCACCCTATCGGCACCAGCACCGCACAAACGCTTGCCACGTGGGCCACGGCAATTAACGATGGCGATAGCGACTTCACGCAAGCGTTGAGTTTCAATGTTACGAGTAACAACAACGCGCTATTCACCACCCAGCCTACCGTTGCCGCCAATGGCTCATTGAGCTACACGCCAAACGGCAGCGCTGGCACCGCGATCGTAAGCGTCAGTTTGACTGATGACGCAAGCGCAGGCGGCCCAGCGCTGACGAGCACAGCCCAGACATTCACGATCACGATTAGTGCCAACACGGTACCAACGATTTCTAATGTCGCCAATCAAACGATCAATGAAGATGCGGCCACTGCTGCGCTAGCAATTACCGTTGGCGATGCCGAAACCGCACTCACCGCCTTGACGATGTCCGGCAGCTCAAGCAACACCACCTTGGTGCCGAACGCAAATATTGTGTTTGGCGGCAGCGGTGCGAATCGCACCGTTACCGTCACGCCAACGGCGGGAATATCTGGCACCAGCACAATTTCCTTGACGGTGACCGATGGGAATAGCGGCACGGCCAGCGATACGGTTTTGCTTACTGTTAACGCGGTCAACGATTTGCCTAGTTTTGTCGCCGGTGCAAATCAAACCCAGCCCGCTGGCACGAACAGCGCGCAGACGGTGCTTGCTTGGGCGACGGCGATTAACGATGGCGATGCCGATTTCATCCAAGCGCTGACGTTCAATGTCACGAACGACAACAACGCTTTATTCACCGCGCAGCCAACCGTGGCCGCAAATGGCAGCTTGAGCTACACACCGAATGGCGGCTCGGGTACGGCCACGGTCAGCGTGAGTTTGAGCGATGACGCAAGTGCAGGCGGCCCAGCGCTAACCAGCGCGGTGCAAACCTTCACGATCACCACGGCGGCGAATACCGCGCCGACGATCAGCAACATCGTGGATAGCGCCAGCGATGAAGACGCCGCCACAGCGGCGATTGCCTTCAGCGTGGGCGACGCCGAAACGGCCACGAGTGCGTTGACGCTTAGCGCAAATTCGAGCGATACCGGCCTGATTCCACTGACGAATATCGTCTTTGGCGGCAGCGGTGCCAGCCGCACGGTGACGATTACGCCCGCAACAAGTTTGTCCGGCACCAGCACGATTACGGTGTCAGTCAATGATGGCGTGTTGAGCAGCAGCAATAGTTTTGTGCTGACCATCAACCCGATCAACGATGTACCTAGCTTTGTCGCCGGTGCGAACCAAACGCAGCTGTTTGGCACCAGCAGCGCACAAACGCTTCCCATGTGGGCAACGGCGATCAACGATGGCGATAGCACGGTCGTACAAGCGCTGACGTTCAATGTCAGCAACGTCAATAACGCCCTGTTCACCACCCAGCCGAGCGTAAGTTCAACCGGCACGCTGAGCTACACGCCAAACGGCACGTCCGGCAGCGCCACGGTCAGCGTGAGTTTGAGCGACGATGCCACCGCAGGCGGCGCGGCGTTAACCAGCGCGGTGCAAACCTTCACGATCACGATAGAGCCGAACACGCCACCGGCATTTGTAGCTGCGGCGGCGATCACCCGCCAGCAAGGAAGTGCTTCGAGTTTGGCAAGTCTAGGTGTGGTGACTGACCCGAGCGACCCGGCGGGCAGTTTGACGCTCGCTGTCATTGCCGGTGGCACCGCGACGGGAATAAGCAGTAACAACGTGCTCAATACCAACGGCAATGTCAGCGCCAATGTCGCCGCCAGTTGCGAAGCCGCCAGTGGCACCGTGCGCTTAACGGTCACGGACTTGAACAGCTCAAGCAGCACCGGTGATTTTCAAGTGAACGTCACGCCGAACACGCCGCCGGCTTTGGCCTACGGTACGGCCAATGTCAGCGTCGGTAATTCATTGAGTATCACCCCGAGCACCGCTCTGAGCGATAACGGCAGCGTCACCAGTGTCACGGTGCAAAGCAGCGGCACTTACACTGGCGGGATTAGCGTCAGCACCAGCGGTGTGATTAGCTTAAGCAATGCCACACCAGCCGGTAGCCACACGCTGGTGATTCGCGCCACCGATAATTGCGGGGCGAATAGCGATGTCAGCGTGGCACTTACTATCGGCCAAGCCAGCACCTTCAAGTTGATCACCAGCAATGTCTCGCCGAGCCGTTTTGGCGAAGCGGTGACGTTTAGTGTGAACTTGGTAGGTATCGACCCAAGCGGCACGGTGGAATTCTTTGCCGGTGCAAGCAGCTTGGGCAGCGCACCGTTAGTGGCTAGCCCAAGCGGCGGTGCGAACTTGAAGCTGGCGAATTTGACGACGAGCAGCTTAGCCGTTGGCACCTCGGTGATTAGCGCGCGTTACGCGGGAGATGTGAATAACGTCGCTTCCGTCAGCGCGGATTTGGCGCACATCGTTAACTCGGCAGGTACGCGCATCACGCTGACACCAGCCGCGAACCCAGCACCGGTGGGCACTGTCAGTATTGCTGTGCAAGTGGCAGCAGAAGCACCGGGTGGTGGCGTGCCACAGGGCAGCGTCACATTGACTTCGGGCGCATTGAACTGCACCGCAGCATTGACTGCGGGTGTAGGCAGCTGCACGCTGAACTTTGCTAGCGTCGGCTATCAAGCGATCAGCGCCAGCTACACGCCGACGGGAAGCAATCACGCCGCAAGTATTGGAAGTTCGGCAGTCGTGATTGTGGCAACGCCGAGCAGCACCGATTTGCGGGTGCGCATCGGCAATGGCGTCAGCAATATTGGCGCCGGGCAGAGCGTTAGCTATCTGATTGTGGTGGATAACTTAGGCACGCAAGCCGCAGTAGGGCGCTTGCAAGTGCCGGTGAGTACGGATTTTGCCGGGGCAAGTTACACGTGTATTAGTGCGGTTTTGGCGAGTTGTGCAGCAAGCGGCACGGGAAATATCGATCAGGAACTGAGCTTGGCCCCAGGTGGTGTAGTGATTTACCGCTTCAACGTCAACGCGCCGCTAGCGCCAGAGCGTACGATCAGTCAAACTGCCAATGTCGTCACAAAAGCACCAACGACCGACTCCGATGCGACCAACAATAGCGCGGTGGATATCGATCCAATGGGGCTACTTGCGGATGGCTATGAGGATGCGGCAGTGACTGAATAGGGTTATTGAACCTGTCGGTACTGATGTATCGGCAGGTTAAGTTTGGTCAAGGTAAGAATAAATACAACTAAGCAAAGCCAGTAATTGGCTAACTAACTCCAATTAATACATTAAGGGTTTACCCGTGTTCAACACATTTCGATTCCTCGCGCTAAGCGCCGCAACGTTGCTTTCCATGCCTGCGCAGGCGCAGCTCTATGGCGCAAGCCCTTTCGTAAATGAGTTTTATCAGCTTGACATTGATACGGGCGTTGCAATAACAACTACGGCGGTTACGGTGCCTGGGCGTACGATCACTGGCATCAACGGCGTAACGATTGATCCAACGACCGGCACCGCATATGCGATCGTCAAGGCAACGGCCGTTACCGGCAGGTTGCTGATTCGCATTGATTTGGCCACCGCAGTTGGGGTTGAGATTGGTAACTTGGGCGATAATTTTTCTTCGCTCACTTTTCGCGGCGATGGTCAGTTATTTGGCACCACCGGCGACGGTGCGACGGTTCCAGAAACGCTTTATTTGATTGATAAGACGAATGCAACTAAGGTTTTGGCAGTGTCGTTGGGCAATGGCGCCGATGGCGAAATCATTGCGTTTAATCCTGATGATGGTTTGCTTTATCACTGGTCGGGCAATAGCACGGTTGTTTTTGAAAGCATTCTTGCCACAGCGCCCTATACAACAACGAATATTCCCATCACTGGCGGCCCAACAGGTGGTGAGACATTTGGTGCCGTTTGGGATGAATGCCGCAATGTGTTTCTTGCCTCAAATATCAGTTCTAGATTTGCGACGGTAACGCCTACTGGCGTCTACAGTGCGCAATTCGGCACGAACCCAGATGATATTCGTGGCATGGCGCTGGTCGGACGAAATACCTGCAACGTTGATTTGAGTACTGCAATTACTGTTACACCTTCCACGCCTGCGAATGGCGCGCCAGTGACAATTGATTTTGTCGTGAGCAACGCGGGTTTCGCGCGGGCACTAGCGCCGACGATTACTCTGACGTTACCGGCAAATTTGTCTGCAGTAACTTCGACTGGCTGCGCTGAAAGCCCAGCTGGAACGACCGTATGCACGTTACCTACTATTTTTGGCGGTGCAAACCGAAGTTTTTCGGTCCAAGGTACTTTTACCGGCGGTTCGGGCACGATTTCAACGGCTGTTAGTACAACTTCGGTCGATACCTTAGCAGGCAATAATTCAAGTAGTGCGCCGCTTGGCGTTGTAAGTGCCTTTGCGATATCCCCAGCAACGATAGCCGAAGGCACGGGTAGCACCAATAACTTAGTGTTCACCGTTACCGCATCGCCCGCGCCAGCGAGCGTTCAAACGGTGCAGTTTGCCAGCAGCAACGGCACCGCAATTGCCGGTACCGACTACACTGTGAGCACTGGAACATTGACGTTTAATGCCGGTGTCGCAAGCCAAACCATTACGGTGCCGCTCACCACCGACACGACAGTGGAAGGCGACGAAACCTTGTCAATGACCTTGAGCAACCCAGTAGGCGGTGCCACAATTTCAACCGCAACGGCGACCGGCACAATCAACAACGACGACACCGCCGTGATCAGTGTGAATACACCCAATGTTGCCGAGGGCAATGTCGGTAATACCCCGCTGCCGTTTAGCGTCAGCCTTAGCAACCCAGTTCAGGGTGCCGTGTCGTTCACTTACACTGCCGCGAACGGAAATAACGTCAATCCGCTATTGAATGCAACGCTTGCCGATAATGACTTCCTCGCCAGCACCGGCAGCGTCAGTTTTCCATCAGATAGCGCAGCGCCATTAACGGTTAATGTGCCGATTGTTGGGGATCTGGATGTCGAATCTAATCAAGGACTGCTGCTGAATTTGTCAGGCTTGGTGTTGCCGGGCACGATCTCGCCCGCAAGCGTCACTTTTGCTGCGAGTGGCGCGGGTACGATCAATAATGATGACGGCACTGTGCTCAGCATCGCCAATGCAGCGATCACTGAAGGCAATGTGGGCAGTAGCAATTTGGTGTTTACGGTGAGTTTGTCCGCTAGCAATAAAGATCCAGTGACCGTGCAATTCGCCAGTAGCAATGGCACCGCGACTGCGGGCTCAGATTACACAGTGACGAACGGCACGCTGACTTTTCCGGCTTTTAGCGTTAGCCAAACCATCACGGTGCCGGTTGCTGGTGAAAACATCGTCGAGGCCAACGAAACGTTCACCATGACCTTAAGCGCGCCAAGCGGAGCGACCTTGGGCGCTTCGGTGGCGATTGGCACGATTAATAACGATGATAGCGCCACGCTTTCACTCAATAGCGTCAATCAAGCCGAAGGCAATGCCGGAAATACGCCAATGACGTTTACCGCAACATTGAGCAACCCGGTGCAGGGCAGTGTCGGTGCCACGCTCAATACCGCTGACGGTAACAGCGCTACCGTTTTGCAAAACGCAACCGTGGCCGATAACGATTATGTCGCGCTCACCAACAGTGCTTTCACCTTGGCTAGTGGTTTGACGCAAACGGTGCCGGTGCAAATTGTGGGCGATACCGATGTCGAACCGAATCAAGGCTTGCGCCTGATCTTGTCGAACTTGACCGCACCCGCAGGCATTCCGGCAGGCGCGATCACTTTGGGTACGGCAACCGGCAACGGCACCATCAATAACGACGATTCGACCGCGCTCAGTATTGCCGCTGCGACGTTGGTGGAAGGTAATACTGCGACCAGCGTAATGAATTTGACGGTGAGTTTGCCAGCGCCGAACAAAGATCCAGTGACGGTGAATTTTGCGACCAGCGATGGCACAGCAATCGCAGGATCGGACTACGTCGCACGCACCGGCACGCTGACTTTCCCGAGCAATGTGCAGAGTCAACAAATTGCGATCACGATCAATGGCGATGTCGTGTTTGAAAACAATGAAACCTTTACCGTGACCTTAAGTGCCCCAACCGGTGCCACAATTGCTACGGCAAGCGCGATTGGCACGATTACCGACGATGAAGTGTTGGGCTTGAGCATCGCCGATGCAACGCTGGCGGAAGGCGCTCAGGGCACTTCAGTGCTGATGAATTTCACAGTGAGTTTGGCGGGTGCTTCGAGTTTGCCAGTGACGGTCGATTTTGCCACGAGCAACGGCACGGCCGGCGCGCCCAATGACTTCACAGCCGTGAACGGCACACTGACGTTTGCGCCCGGTGAAAACAGCAAGACCGTTGCAGTTTCTATCGTTGGCGACAGCATCGTTGAAAATAATGAAAGCTTCGCCGTAACACTGACGAATCCGAACCCCGCGCCACCGCGCTTGCTTTTGACGCGTGCGGTTGCAACGGGAACGATTGGCAATGATGACGTGTTTATTCAGGTGCCGGTATTGGATTGGCGCGGTTTAATGTTGTTGGCGTTCGGCATGGGGTTAGTGGGGGTATTTGTTACACGTCGAACGCAGATTTGATGGGGTTTTTAATGCTGGAAGTCCAAGGCCAGACTAGTTGGGGTGGATTTTTGGCAATTAAAAACTTATCAGGTTGCTAACTGTTTGAAATTTGGCGCAAGGCAGAGTAGGCTCTGCTTTCGCATATTGCGAATAATAATTTACAAACTCTAAATGGAGAAAATATCTATGGTCATGCTTTCAAAAGCACGCGCACTTGTTGTGGGTTTAGCGCTAACCGTCGTCGGTACAGCGCAAGCATTGCCCACAATTTTTGCCTACAACGCGACAAATAACAGCATCATTAGTTTTGATGCGCTGACCCCCGGAACGTTGAGTTCTAACGTTGCATTGACTGGTTTGGCCGCCGGTGAATTTTTAATTGGCATAGACTATCGTCCGGCCACACTTACGCTTTATTCCGTCGCGATTTCGGCAACGACCAGCCGAGTAGTCACGATTAATCCAGTCACGGGAGCTGTTACCGCGGTCGGCACAGGCTTTACGCCATTATTGGCGGTTGCACCATTTTACGGGTTGGATTTTAATCCTGTTCCAGATCGTATTCGCGTCGTCAATCAAGCGGGCCTCAGTGTCCGGCTCAATCCGAACGACGGTACGCTGGCCGGAACGGATACGCCATTGGCTTACGTCGCTGGTGATCCAGGCGCAGGTGTTACCCCCGCAGTCACTCAAGTTGCGTACAACAATAATTTCGCTGGCACGACGACCACAACTCTATTTGGGATCGATTTTGCTAGAGATACCCTGGTTCGGATCGGCGGTGTCGATGGCACGCCTTCGCCAAACACCGGTGCATTAACGACGATCGGTTCGCTTGGAGTAGTTACAGCTAACCCAGCAGGCGGCTTCGATATTCAAGCAGGCAGCCAAAACGCGTTTGCGGTTTTGCGGGTCGGCACAGTGTCAAACTTTTATAGCGTTAATTTGGCAACCGGTGCGGCGACGCTCGTTGGGCCGGTCGGTGGCGCAGCAAACGTTGACGGTATTTCGGTAGGTCCAGCGCCCGTAGTGGTTAATATCCCAGTGCCCGCACTTGACTGGCGCGGCCTGAGCTTATTGCTGTTAGGCATGGGGCTCGTTGGTGCATTCGTGATTCGTCGCTCTTAAATTTCATCTGCGGCGATGGCCGCGCTGAAAATGAAAGTCAATAATCCCCGGATGAGTGTTACTTATCCGGGTTTTTTTGCTTTGCCTATTGCAGATATCGCCACTTCAACCCCGCAAAATCGCCTCAATTGCTTCACTCAACCAAGTCACCGCGACAATTTCCATATCGCCTACGCGGCCCGACTTCGGCGCATTGGCCTTAGGAACAATCGCGCGCTGAAAGCCGTGTGTGGCCGCTTCCTTGAGGCGATCTTCCCCGTTCGGCACGGGCCTTATTTCACCGGCAAGCCCGACCTCGCCAAAGGCTACGGTGCGCACCGAGCTGGCGCGGTCACGAAAGCTGGATAGCACCGCCAATAGCACCGGTAAATCTGCGGCGGTTTCCGTGGCGCGAATGCCGCCGACGATATTGACGAACACGTCCTGATCGTAAATCGCGACCCCGCCGTGGCGGTGCAGTACCGCAAGCAGCATCGCGAGCCGATTGCCGTCAAAACCAACCGCCACCCGGCGCGGATTGCCGAGCGAGCTTTGATCCACCAGGGCTTGCACTTCCACTAGCAGCGGCCGCGTGCCTTCGCGCGTAACCATCACTAGCGACCCAGAGCGCTGCTCGATCGGGCCGGAGAGAAAAATCGCGGAAGGATTGCTAACTTCTTTCAAGCCCTTATCCGTCATCGCAAAAACGCCGACTTCATTGACCGCGCCGAAGCGGTTTTTGAAGGCGCGGATCACCCGATAGCGGTTGCCCACTTCGCCCTCGAAATAAAGCACCGCATCAACAATGTGCTCCAGCACACGCGGCCCGGCGATGCCACCTTCTTTGGTGACGTGACCGACCAAAAAGACCGCTGTGTCGCTTTGTTTGGCATATTGCGTTAACCGTGCGGCGCACTCGCGTACCTGCGCGACCGACCCAGGTGCGCTCGCCAAATCGCTTAAATGCAGGGTTTGGATCGAATCGGCGACTAATACTTGTGGGCGCTCTAACTGCGCGGTGGCAATAACCGTTTCTAATGCGGTTTCAGTAAGCACCCGAATGCCCGCCGTCGGCAAATCTAAGCGTTCGGCGCGGCCTTTGATTTGCGAGACGGATTCTTCACCGCTGACATACAGTACCCGAACCTTTTTTGCCGCCAGCAAAGCCAAGGTTTGCAGTAAAAGCGTGGATTTGCCGATGCCTGGGTCGCCGCCAATCAGCACCACCGAGCCGGTCACCAAGCCGCCACCCAGCACCCGATCCAATTCGCTTGAGCAAGTGGACAACCGTGTGTCATTTTGCCGCTGCACACTGCCTAAATCGGCAACATTCGCGCTGGCGCTGCCGGTGTAGCCTGCGCGTAGGCGGGCACTTATGGGCGGCGCTGCAACTGTCTCTTCCAGCGTATTCCACGCCTGACAGTCTGGACATTGCCCGCCCCAACGTGAACTTATGCCGCCGCATTCGCGGCAGACGTAGCTGGATTTAATTTTTGCCATGAGTGTGTTGGTTCCGTTCGCTTCAACGCAATAATCGTTGTTGTAACAAGCTCTGCATGTCACGCCGTGCATCCGCGATCAGAACGACAAAAACCTCTGGGTCGCGCCGCTGATAAATCACTCGATAGGGCTTCGCGATCAGTTGGCGATAGTGTTGCATTCCCAGCGCCGAGAGTTCAGGCACCACCGCACCTCGCATTGATTGCCGAACTAACGATTCCACGACTCGCTCAATGTTTATAAGTACCGCCTCTGCGCGGGCAACCGAATCGTGTGTTGCAATGAAATCAAAAATACCTTGCAGATCCAACTCAGCGCCCTGGGTAATAACCACCGAAGACATCGACTACGCCGCTTGCACCGTTGCCGAAGCGCGAATGCGTTTGAACACCTCACGCGCAGGCGAAAACGCCCCGTTTGCTATTTGTGCCTGCCCGAGTGCCAGTATTTTTAACAGCGCCAAGGTTTCTTGCGTCTGCTCAAAACTAGCTAAATCCTGCAATACGGCTTTGGCTTCGCCGTTTTGCGTGATCACTAACGGTGGCGCACCTGCGCCTAATGCTTTAAGGATTTCAGCGGCATTAGATTTTAGATAGCTCAGTGGTTTGACTTGTTGTGCGAGTTGCATGGGTTTGCTCCAGACCTAATTAAGTTCGATATCGGACTAGACTAGCAGGTTGCTGTAAAATTTGAAATTTATAATAACCACCAAAATTTTGAATATTTAATGTGTACCCAATTTTCAAAACTGTGTATGTGTAAAATCTTCGCTTCTTCGCCAAGTCTAATAAGAAAACTCAATGATCAAATCCCGTGCCGCCGTTGCCTTTGAAAAAGCCAAGCCGCTAACGCTGGTAGAACTTGATGTCGCCGAGCCCAAAGCGGGCGAAGTCCTGGTGCGTATTGTTGCTACCGGGGTTTGCCATACGGATGCCTACACGCTGTCGGGTGACGATCCTGAAGGCATATTTCCAGCCGTGCTCGGCCACGAAGGCGCTGGTATTGTGCAAGCGATTGGTGTCGGCGTCACTTCGGTTGCGGTGGGCGATCATGTGATTCCGCTCTACACGCCCGAATGCGGTGCCTGTAAATTTTGCAAAAGCGGCAAAACCAATCTATGCCAAGCGATACGCGCGACCCAGGGCAAAGGCTTGATGCCGGATGGCACCAGCCGTTTTTCGCTCGATGGTCGGGCGATTTTTCATTACATGGGCACCTCAACATTTTCCGAATACACCGTGCTGCCAGAGATAAGTGTGGCCAAAATAAGCAAGTCCGCACCGCTGGAAAAAGTGTGCTTACTGGGGTGTGGTGTCACGACCGGCATTGGCGCGGTGATGAATACTGCAAAAGTAACGCCGGGCTCGACCGTGGCAATATTTGGCCTGGGCGGTATTGGTTTGTCTGCCGTGATTGGCGCAGTCATGGCGAAAGCCAGCCGGATTATTGGTATTGATACCAATCCGAGCAAGTTTGAGATTGCTAAGCAATTGGGTGCTACGGAATGCATCAACCCGAAAGACTTTGACCGCCCAATCGAGCTGGTCATTGTCGATCTGACCGACGGCGGCGTGGATTATTCATTTGAATGCATAGGCAATGTGCACGTGATGCGCCAAGCCTTGGAGTGCTGCCACAAGGGCTGGGGGGAATCGACGATTATCGGTGTGGCCGGTGCCGGGCAAGAAATTTCTACACGGCCCTTTCAATTGGTCACCGGACGCGTTTGGCGCGGTAGCGCTTTTGGCGGCGTCAAGGGCCGCAGCGAACTTCCGGGCTATGTGGATCGTGCTGAGCGCGGCGAAATTCCGCTTGATACCTTTATCACGCATACCATGGGCTTGGAGCACATCAACCACGCGTTTGATTTGATGCACGAAGGTAAATCGATCCGCACGGTGATCCACTTTTAACGAGAAGTCTCGCCGAAAGGTGACGCGGAAGAACAAGTTTCCCGAATGCTGTGGCGTTTGGTCGCCACGCTGTTCACCGGCGCTGCGCTGGCCTGAGCAGCTACAAACGAAAACAAAAGCGATGTAGTCGCCAAGAAACGTGACGGACGTCTCGATTTTTTTGGTTTTCACGTAGACTTCGCTCGATTCAAACTAATTGATCGACACTTTATCGATCACATCTACTTGGGGCGTTTGTGGACTTTTTGCCTTTTTCAAAACTAACTCAGTTAAACATCAGCCCGCGCGTGCGCAACGTGCTGGAGGCTTCGTATCAACTATGTTGGCGCGAGTTGGAACTAGGGATCAAGCGTACGCTCGACGAATTTGAGCGGGAACTGTTTCGTAACGCCGAGAAAGCGGAGACGAATGATCTGCAAAACCGCAGTTTTGAAGCGCTAAAACATGTACGCAAGTCTAATTCCGTCATTTTGATTGGGATGCGCAACGATTTTCAGCGCGGTATGTTGGCGTTGTTGCAGCCTGAGCGCGCAAGCGAACCCGAAACTACGAAAAAGCAAAGTATTCTGGCTTTAGTGGATAACACCACCTTGGAGCTAGAGCTTGCGATGAGTGAGTTGGCCGCAAAAGCGGAAATTAGATCAAGCCAGGCACTGAGCTATGTGGCGATCAGATTTGCCGTGATTACCGGTGGTGCGCCGGTTGCGGTGGAACAAATTCCCGTTGGCCCGCATCGAATATTGGCCGCACTGGCAAGCGGGCTAGCGGAAATAGAGCTTTCGATGCCGGTCAAAGTCGCGTTGCTGCGCACTTTCGATAAATTGGTGCTGGTGCGGATGCCAGAGTTGCTCGATGCGATCAATAAGCAGTTTGCCGAACAACGCGTATTTGCGCATCTGAACTTGGGCGTTGCGCGCAAAGTTGGCGCGGGTGAGCCTGAGAAAGCACCAGAGAAAGTGCCAGAGAAAGCCCACGAAATAGCTCACGAACTCGACAAGTTGCCTCAGCACGCGCAAGCGCCAGAGCAGCCGGCGCGTGCGTCCATGCAACAAAATTCTTTGCACCAAAGTACTGCGGAAATAGCATATTTGGCGAACAAGCCGCCAATGCCTGCCCCCGTGATGCCAGAAAAAGCTGCGGAAAATGCGGATCCATTTGGGCTTGCGGCGATAGGGTCTGCGTTCTCAGCGAATGCCGGTTTCAATGCAGTGGCACAGCCAGTGCGCGAAAATATTCGCCCTGCAGCAATGCCCGCAAACACGTCGCCTACAAGTGCCCGGCCAACTGCGGAGCCGGTCGCGCCGAAGCTATATGACCCGAGCGTTACTGCAGATGACATCGCCGATCAAGAGCTGTTCACCACGCTGCGCGAGTTGCTGTCGGGCAAGCGTGCCGGCCAGGGCTTAGGCCAAGGATCTGGCAATGTGGGCTCGGATCATGGCAACCGCGTCGAACCCGACGCACCCATTGCCACCGTTGACGATGTGCAGTCGATTTTGACGGTGTTACAGACCCAGCCGGCAGCACCCGTGATGATCGGTGGCCGTTGGAAGTCGCGGCGGGTGGCGGATATCAAGCAAGATATGATCGCTCAGCTGCGGCAAATGCACGGTGGGCAAACGCCGAAATTGGAACAAGAAACCTCCGATACGCTGGATTTAGTCGGCATGCTTTTTGATCATGTTTTAGCCGATTCCAAGCCCAGCAGTACCACGCATTCGCTGCTGACCAAACTGCAGGTGCCGATTTTAAAAGTAGCGATTAAAGACAAGAGTTTTTTCAGCAAACGCAACCACCCAGCACGGCAATTATTAAACTCAATCGCTGAAAATGGCATGTTTTGGGCCGATGGCGACGATGTTGATCAGGCGCTAGTTGAGCGCATGCAGATGGTGGTTGATCGCATTACGGCCGATTTTGACAATGATGTAGGTGTGTTTGAGGCGATGGTGGGTGATCTTGGGCGTCACGTCACGACCGTTCAGCGCAAAGCTGAAGTCTCGGAAAAGCGCTACGTTGAGGCCGCGAAAGGGCGCGAGCGTTTAGAAGTGGCACGCAAGGGCGCGGCGACGTCGATTGATGGCTTTGTCAAAGGCCGCATGCTGCCACCGTTAGTCGTACACCTGTTGGAGGGCGCTTGGGCGGACGTGTTGGCATTGACCCAGCTGCGCCACGAGGTTGATTCGCCGCTGTATCAGGAACGCTTAGAAGTTGCTGAGCAATTGGCGGGCTGTTTTGATTTAGATCATCCAGTGACCAAAGACGAGTTTTTGGAGCTTAAGCCGGTTTTAGAAGAAGGCATGAGCTTGGTGGGTTTTCATGGGCCTGAGATTGAGCGTACTTTAAATGCTGTGGCCGAACTCGTTGTGGAAGGCGATGCACTAGTGCCGAGCCTAGAGCCCGCTGAAGAACGCGAAGTGACCGAGCTGGTGCGCAACAAAGCGCGCATTGGCCAGGATCAGGATGCGCCGAAATCGCCGGCACATGCCGCTGCGGATGAGAAAAAGTCGATTTTGGCGCATTTACGCAAAGAGGAAAAACCCGAACTGACGATCAAAGAACAGCAAACGCTGGATCGCTTGAAGCAAATGCCGTTCGGCACGTGGTTTGAATTTGTTATCAACCAACAAGGTGATGTTGCGAGGCGTAAATTAAGCTGGTTTTCACCGGTGACCGGCCGCTGCTTATTTGTCAACTCGCGGGGTGCAAAAGTGGCCGACAAGTCGATGGATGAAATGGCGCGTGATTTGGTGCGCGGTAACGCCAAACTGTGGGAGCCGCAAGCGGAAAGTATTATTGACCGGGCTTGGCGCTCGATTAAAGATAAAATGAAAACCTGGACGCAAGGCGATATGAGTGTCAGTGACTTGGCTTATTCCGGGGGCGATAGATAATGGGCGCGCATAAGCGTAAATCAGTGCGTAAACGCGTGACTCAAGTGATGATGGTGACTGACGCGTTCACCGGTGAGGGCTTAGGGCGCATTGGCAACTTAAGCAATGATGGGATGATGTTGATCGCGCCCAAGGCAATGGCGGACGAGCACTATTTTCAGCTGCACTTTTCCCTGCAGGCACCTGGATTTGTGCCGCACAAAGTTGAGATTGGTGTGCAATGCCTTTGGTGTGACCCCGCGCGAACTGCCAACACATTTTGGGTAGGCTGCAAAGTCATCGACATTAGCCCACCCGATCAAGCGATGCTGCAAAAGTGGGTGACGCAAGCGCAAGAGCTGGTTCCTTAAAGTCGCAAGCGAACCCCCCGCAAGGCGACGCGGCAAACGTGTGTTCTTCTAGGCTGAATAGAAAGTCAAGGAGCTTGCTTAGCAGGCATCAATTCAGCCGGGTTATCGCCTGATAGGCGGGTACGCTGACACTCAAAGGATATGCCGCGATGATTCGTTCCTTAACAATTTTTGCTTGCCTAAGTTTGGGCTTCGGCGTGCTCGCCGTCGATTCGGTATCGGCGCAAACCTTGCCCGCTTGGGCAAATGTGTTGCCGGTAGAAGTGCCGGAATGGAAAACCAGCGATGAGGCGGGCAACTGCCAAAGCATTCCTGGCACGACGCAGGTGAGCTGCCGTTATTTTTCCGGCGCAAATCCTGAGGACATTGCACTTTTGGATGGCGCGGCGAATCGCGCGGGCCTGCAATTAAAGCGCACCGGCGTGCGTTTTTTTGGCTTCCCGCGTGGCACGCCCGGTACCGTTGAAATGCGCCGCTTTATGTTTTGCTCAGTCAGCCTAGATTGCTCGTTGCCTAATCAGACAATCTATTCGCATTTTATCCAGCCGGAAAAGGTCTTTAACGACAGTGGTATGTTGGTGGATAACCCCAATTTCGTCACCTTTCGCAGCCCAGCGAATGCCCGCTACATTGTCGATCAAGGCTACAACGGCTTTAATATCGTGCTGCCTATCCGCACCAGCATCGGCGGCAAAGTTTTTCAATTTTGTCCCAGCGGCACGCAAGCCATTCGCAAATGGTACAATGGCGCGTTTCAGCGCTCGCAAACGACGTCAGGCTATAAAAACGACGGCAATTGGCGCTTTATCAATTCCTTCAGCTGGCGCGATTCGGCGCTGCCACGTGGCTATGAAACATCCTATGACGACGAACTGTTTTGCGGTCCAGCGCAGGCAAAGGCGCTATGGGTCAATAATGATAGTCCTGGCAGTAGCCGGTACGTTTCCCGCATTGAGCTGGCAACCGCAGTACGCACCGATTTTGTAACTGCCTTGCCTAGCCGCAGCGGCAGCTTTGATCAAAGCCGCAACTTGTATTGGACGCCCGGGTGGGCACCTTTCGGCGCACCTACGATCAACAATCGGCTGACCGTGCAAATAGGCGCAACAACTGGCGCGGTGAGCAACGTGGACGCCAATTATGTAAGTGAACGCATAGCCTCTTTGAGCGACGAGCGCAGCGGCAATATCTTGCAAGTGGAGTCGTACGCGTCCTTGAACGGTGCGTGGGTTTTGAATCGCGCAGCACCTAGCGACAGCACGCCCAATATTATCATCGCGCGCACCCAGGGCACGACAGAAGCAGTGGTCGCTGGGCGCATCGAAAATGACGTTTTTTTTCGGGTGCTCGCAGTGAACTATCAGAGCACAAACACCGCGCGCGTTGAGGCTTGGGATTTACGTACGGGACTTCGTTTAGCATCCTTTGCGCTCAACGCGAGCTTGGTTGCAAACCTCGGTATCGCGCCCAACAGTCTGCGCCCAGAAATAAGCTATAGCCCAAGCCGCAATACGCTTTATATCGTTTCCGTGCAGTTCGGGGAATTGTGGGCAATGAATATGAGTACTGGTGCTTTCCGTGAAATTTTTCTGCCTGCGGTGAACTTTGGCGTGCGCGACGTGGAAATCGATAGTGCGCGGGACGTTTCCTACTTAGCGATGCGAGCGACATTTAGTGGGCCCGCCAGTACTAGCCCTATCGGTATAAATAACGAAAAATTGGACACGGGCAGGCTTTATGAGCTTAACCTCGCAAATAATGCAGTCACCAGACAAGTGACGGTA
Organism: Rhodanobacteraceae bacterium; assembly: GCA_031409855.1. Taxonomy (GTDB): domain Bacteria; phylum Pseudomonadota; class Gammaproteobacteria; order Xanthomonadales; family SZUA-5; genus JANNYA01. The sequence continues at coordinate 17,417 of JANNYA010000125.1, forward strand.
GGCATTGGCCCCTGGCAAATGGCGATGGCACCGGTAAGCGGATACATGCATGTGTTTCTGACCAATTCTGCGGACGAGCCGAACAATGACAACGCCGACTCGGTCTCTCAAATCAACGTAAACAGCTTTCAAACGGTGCGCAAGCTGCCCACATTGAATCAACCAACCGCGATTTCTGTGCAGTGGTTGGATTGAGTTTCCCGGCATCAAATCTATCGTGTCGCTCTGCGAAAACGGGGCGATTCTCTGGTTACGAAGTTGATGGTAAACGTGACATTTAGACGATCAAATTCAGCGGGCAGACTTTAAATCCCACTGAATACGTATGCATGAATACCTTATTAGATTGCGGCCTCGTTACCATGCGCGTCAGCAGCGGAGCCCACGCTCTGCGGCGTGGAGATCTGGGGGCTAAAGCCATTTGCGCTTGCAGATCACGTTATTGATGGTCGAGGATTTTGGAGGTTTACCGTGGTTCTAAAGCGCAAATTATTGAGCTTGGCACTGGCATCTGCGCTGATGGGCGTATTTGCAACTGCGAATGCGCAGTCAGACGAAGAAAAAGCAACGCAGGCGAAGGCCGCGGCAGAAGCAGCCGCCAAGGAGGCTGCAGCTGAAGAAGCGGAACTGGGTGCGGTAGTAGTGACCGGTATCCGCGGTGCGATCGAGAGTTCGACCAGCATCAAGAAGAACCAAACTTCGATTGTTGAATCGATCTCCGCCGAAGATATTGGCAAGCTGCCAGATCAATCGATTGCCGAATCGATTGCGCGCCTGCCTGGGCTTTCGGCGCAACGGGTCGCGGGACGCGCCCAAGTCATTAGCGTGCGTGGCTTATCGCCCGATTTCGCGACGACCTTGTTGAACGGACGCGAGCTCGTTAGCACCGGCGACAATCGCAGTGTCGAGTTCGATCAATATCCGTCGGAACTGATTAACGGCGTTACCATTTATAAAACGCCGGATTCCGGCATCGTTGGCCAAGGTTTGTCCGGCACCATCGATATGCGCACCGTGCGCCCGCTGGATATTAAAGATTCGGTGTTGGTGGTGGGTGTGCGCGGTCAGGACAATTCTTTGGGTAGTGCTGCCGATGCGAGCGGTACCGGTAACCGCATCAATGTGAGCTTTATTGGCAAGTCCGACAGTGGCGACTTCGGCTATGCCTTTGGTATTTCGCGCTCGGATACGCCGATCCAAGAAAATCAAGTGGGTTTGTATGAGCCCTGGAATGCCATTGGCGCGGGTAACCGCCCGGGTGTTGCAGCCGGCACATTCTATTCGGACGGGATTAAGGCCCTGCGCCGCACCGGCTATACCGAGCGCACCGGCATTCTAGGTACACTGCAATTGCGCGGCAGCGATTCATGGATGAGTACGCTGGATCTGTTTTATACAACCTCTGATCAGGAAGACACCGCGAATCAGTTTGAGGTAAACCTGGGCGACTATAACGGCTGTGGAAATGGCATTTTTACCTGCCCAGAGTCGCAAAGACGCTTGAGTGTTAGCAACCCGATTGTCAATGCTAACGGCACTTTCACCGGCGGCGTCGCCAACAACCTTTATCCATTGGTGCGCGGCATTTACAACAAGCGCGAAGACACCATCAAAGCGGTCGGTTGGACCAACGAGTTCTTTGTGGGCGATATCACCCTTACTGCCGATGTCAACTGGTCAAAAGCGAATCGCGATGAATTAAGCCTGGAAAATAATACCCAGCGCTCACCGCGTCCAAGCCTTGATTCAGTCAATCTTTCGTTCCGAAACAATGGTTTCTCGCAATTAACGCCAGGCCGCAGTTATTCAAACCCTGCTGATTTGTTCTTGGACGGCACGATTTACGGCTCCGGCTACGGCAAAGTACCCAGCGTTGAGGATGAGCTGACTGGGATCAAGCTGCTCGCGAACGTGCCTGCGCCGGAGCGGCTGAGTATGTTCACCACCTTTGATATCGGCGTGAACCGCGCCGAACGCGATAAGTCCAAACGCCAGCCTGAGGGCAACATTGACCTCGGTGCGCAGGGCCCCACCGCGATTGGCAGTCAGTTCCAGTATCGTCCGGTCGACTTGAGCTTTGCCGGTATTGGCTTGATTCCTTCGTGGAACGTGCCGGGCGCGGTCGCGCAATATATGCGTTTTGCACCACGTTCTGACTTTGACTATTTGATTCCCAAGGCGTGGGATGTCAACGAAGTGATCACTTCAGGTTGGTTGCGCGCGAACATCGACACTATGTGGGGCGACGTACCGGTGCGCGGCAACGTCGGCATCCAAGCCCAACATGTCGATCAATCCTCCGAGGCGAATTACTTTGATCGCAATCGTCCTGCCGGGCAGCAAGTTCGCCCCATTGGTGGCGGCACAACCTACACCGATATTTTGCCTAGCCTAAACTTGTCGTTTGAACTTGCCAACAATCAGCAGGTGCGCGTAGCGATGGCGCGCCAAGTAGCACGCCCAAGGGTTGACCAATTGCGCGCGGCGCTCGAGTTTGGCGTCAACACAGCGACCGGTGAACCTGGTGGTGAAGGCGGCAACCCTTTGCTCAACCCATGGATTGCGAATGCCTACGATTTGTCATGGGAGCGTTATTTTGACGGTAACAAAGGCTATCTCGCTGCGGCGTTATTCTATAAAGATCTGAAATCATACATCTACACGCAGACGCGCAGCGGCTATGACTTTCAAGATCTGCTAGCTGGCTATGTGCCGCCGCTAGGCACGGTGGCGCCGCAGCGCTTTGGCAATTTTAAGTCACCAGTCAATGGCGAAGGTGGTTCGCTGAGTGGACTTGAATTAACCGCTTCGGTACCGCTGGAAATGCTGTCCGAATCACTGAGCGGCTTTGGTGTCGTCGCAAATGCCAGTTTCTATGAAAGCAGCATCAAGATCCGTGACCCGGAAAGTGCGTCCAGCGTGGGCGGCGGTGACATCGGCTTGCCGGGTTTGTCGGATAAAGTCTATAACTTGACAGCTTATTATGAGCGCAATGGCTTTGAAGCACGCGTAAGTCAGCGTCAACGGTCTGATTTTATTGGTGAAATTGGCAATTTTAATGGCGCCCGCACCTTGCGTTATGTGGTTGGTGAAAGCATCACAGATGCACAAGTGAGCTACGCTTTTAAAGGCCGCTTGGAAGGCTTGAGCGTGCTGTTGCAAGCTAGCAATTTGACGGATGAGGCGTATCGCACCTACGCCGGTACTAAGGATCGACCGCTTGAGTACATCGAGTGGGGCCGCACTTACTTGCTCGGATTCAGCTACAAGCTTTAATACCTGCGCTTGAGCCCTAGCCAATAAAAAACCCGCCGGTGCAAATTGGCGGGTTTTTTGGGGTGCCATTCAAACTGATGGATCGTCATCCCCGAATGTTTTAGTCGGGGATCCAGCCTGCACTTGCGCAAAGTACAGCGAATTGCAATGGTGCAATGCCAAAACAAACTCCCTGGATTCCCGCCAAAAGCACGCGGGAATGACGAGCTCAGTGCGCCGTCGCCCCATTAAATTCGAATCAGCGAAAACTACCGAGATTCCCCTTCAGTTTGAATGGCACCCGGTTTTTTGTGTGTGTTAGCAGCTTTCGTGCTTTTTCCATAAAAATGCTTTTGCCTGAGGATTTCAGGCAGCGATTCCGTGCTCGTCGAGCTTCTTACGCAAAGTTGCGCGGTTCATGCCAAGCAGCTCGGCGGCGTGGGTTAGATTGCCACCGCAGTGCTTTAACACTTCGACTAACAATGGTTTTTCTACTTCGTTCATGATTAACCGATGTAGCTGCGCAGCCGGATGGCCCTGAATCGTGCTGAGGTAACGTTGCACCGTTTGGCGCGAAAAATCTCCTAAATTTTGGCCTGGGCTTTGAGCTTTGTTCATCAATGGCTGCGCGTCGAAGTTTAAGGAGCAGGCGAGCCCAAATGGCTGCGCATGATAAGAGGCGAAGAATAGCAACGAATTCGGCCGATAATCTGGTCATTTTGCAGCCGCACTTGAAAGTTTGCGGTTTGCCCGCAATTGTCCGGCACGGCAACGTGGATTTTGGGATACTCCGCGCGTTTGGGCTGATCGCGCAGCACTTGTGCGTCGATGCAGCCGTTCCAATTCAAGTTATAAATTCTTACTACTTTCTCAACCTAGACCAAAGAGCATTCTCATGGCAGACGAACAAAGCAACGGCGCAGACAACGGCGCAGACCAAGGCCCACAACTTGCGGTACAAAAAATCTATTTGAAAGACGTATCTTTTGAAGCGCCCACAGCGCCTGCGATTTTTCAAGAGCAAGTCCAGCCGCGCATTGATATGAACTTGACCCAGAAAGTGAGCAACGTCGGCGAAAACTTGTTTGAAGTCGTTCTTGCCGTCACCGTTACCTGCAAAGCGGGCGACAAGACCGCGTATTTATGCGAAGTGCAACAAGCTGGCGTGTTTGGTTGTGCCGGCTTTGATCCAGCGCAACTTGATGCGGTGCTCGGTACCTATTGCCCGCACGTGCTGTTTCCTTATGTGCGCCAAGTGATTAGTGACTTGATTCAATCGGGCGGTTTCCCACCACTGTTTTTACAGCCTATCAATTTTGAGCAAGTCTATGCAGAATCACAAAAGCGTCGTCAGCAGCCGACGATGAACTAAGTTTTACGCTTGGTGTTACGCGATTTAAATCGCCCCAGTAGCCGAGTTAAGTCGACTACTGGGGCGTTTTTATTTGAGCTGCACGCACGTCACGGTGGCGCGGTAAAAATTAGCGCTTGATTCTACCCTGCAATTGGCGACACTCGACGCAGTCTAGTTTTTATGAGTGATGCCGATGCCAAATAGCGCACAGCAACAGGGAAAGCGAATCGGCGTTTATGGCGCTGGCTCCTGGGGCACGGCTTTAGCCTCCCAGCTCGCGCGCAATGGTTTTCAAGTCAGTCTCTGGGGCCGCAATGCCAATGATCTTGCCAAAATCGCGCACACGCACCGCAATGAGCGATTTTTGCCCGGTATTGATCTACCCGGGAATCTGATGTTTCAGCCGGATTTATTGGCGCTCGCCGCAGCCTCTGATATGCACCTATTGGTAGTGCCCTCGCATGCTTTTGGCGATGTTTTGCGCCCGATTGCCAGCGTGCGTGCTCCCGCTTCGGGCGTGGCTTGGGCAACCAAAGGCTTTGAGTTGGGCTCAGGGCGTTTTTTGCATGAGGTTGCGCAGGAGGCGTTAAGAGTTGACGGTCAGGCTGAAGCGCCTATTGCGCTGGTCACGGGCCCATCTTTTGCCAAAGAAGTTGCCGTTGGCATGCCGTGCGCGCTCACCGTGCATTCTGACGATCAAGCATTTGCGATTGAAGTGGCGAATACCCTGCACGGTCAGGGCATGCGCGCCTACACCGGAGATGATATTCGCGGTGCAGAATTGGGCGGTGCGATGAAAAATGTCATGGCGGTTGCTACCGGCATTTGTGATGGCATGGGGCTAGGCCTAAATGCCCGCGCGGGGCTAATTACACGCGGACTCAATGAAATGCTGCGGCTAAATGCCCGGCTGGGCGGCAAGGCGGAAACGATGATGGGTTTGGCAGGTTTGGGGGATTTGGTGTTGACCTGCACCGGCGACTTATCCCGCAACCGCAGATTGGGTCTGGCGCTGGGGCAGGGCAAAGGCTTGAGTCAAGCGATCGCTGAAATTGGGCAAGTAGTGGAAAGCGTGCAAACCGCCGATGAGGTTATGCGCCTAGCTTTGCGCCATCAAATTGATTTGCCAATTTCCGAGCGTGTTCGCGCAGTCTTGCACGAAGAAATTACGCCCGCTGAAGGTTTGCGCAGCTTGCTTGCGCGTGAGCAAAAGCCGGAATATCCAGATGGACTGTTCGCTTAGCAAGATATTTTGCTGCACCAGTGTTGGGTGAAAACGCAAATATTGGCCAGCTTGATTGCAAATTAGTCGATACCGCACGGCGGATTTTGACTCATCTGCGTCCCCCACTTCCGATAGCGATGCCGCTATCGGAGTAAAAAAAGAACCCACCAGTCACCTCTCGGGGAGGGCGATCGGCTTAGCGACTGGTGGGCGCTTGAAGGTACGGGCCCAAGATCCTGCTTTGTGCAGGTATCTAGGATGCTGGCGGGCCCCTAAAAGATCGTTTTTACTGCGATTACTTTTACTGACTTAGCTGCCGGTAACTTCGGTTACTGCGTCAGTCACGGTCTTGACGGCTGCTTGTGCCGCTTTGCTTGCGCGATTGACCGTGCTTTGTGCTGACTTGCTGGCGTTTGCTACAGCGGTAGTTGCGCGTGCTTGAACTTTCTTAGCGGCATCAACAACGGTTGCTTGCACGGACTTCACCGCTTTTGCAGGTGCAGCAGCGGGCTTGACTTTCGCTACAGGTGCAGCCTTAACTGTGGTTGTAGTCGCTTTTGCAGCGGGTGCTTTGCTCATTGCCTTTACCGCTTTCGACAGCTCATCCACTTTCGCAGCTAAATTGTTTAGCTCTTCGCGGCCAGGAATGCCTAAGCCGCCGAGTGCGCGCGATACGCGCTCTTCGAAAACTTTTTCCAGTTTGTCCCAGGTGTCAGACGCGCGATCTTTGACTTGGGCAACGGTGTTTTCAACCGCGCCGCGCACTTCATCAACCTTACCGCTGGTGTATTTGGTGGTGATCTTTTCCAAGGCCGAGCCTTCTTTGATGAGTGACTCATACAATTTGCCGCCTTCTTCTTGCGCTTTTGCAAACGCGCCTAAGCCGGCGAGCCAAATTTGCTGACCCGATTCCATAATTTTATTCGCCATGCCTTTGAGGGCGGCGTTTGCTTCTACCTTGGTTGCGCTAATTTTTTCAGTGACTGCGGCTTTCGCCGTGTTTGCCGCTTTCAAAGGTGCTTTAGTGTTTTTCGCTGCCATGATGATGTCCTTCCCAGGTTGTTACCCACAGATGCGTGGCGTACGTGATTGTCTCGACAAAACAAAAAAAACCAACTTTGAGTGCTGAATTGGAATTAGATGCTTGTTGCTTTAGGCGACGCCACTCACTGTTCCCGCGCCGCTTGATCGCAATCTAGGCCGCTCCGATAGAATATGTGCACTATCGCTAAGTTTGTTCAGCTTGCGTTGATGCGGGTTAGGTCGGCATTATCGTTAATGTCCTAGCGAAGTTTTGCTGTACCGTTTTGTGTAAATTGTCCGCTCCAGAAAAAAAGGTTGGACGGATTGCGGCCCGCGCGCCTAAAATTGCGCCCCGGTTGTCTCGTTTGGAAGCAACAAACGAGCCTTAATTTTCGCGACTATTCCTTTTAACCGGGCACTGCATGAATTCACTGATTTTTGTTACCGGCGGCGTGGTGTCGTCGCTCGGGAAAGGTATTGCTGCGGCATCGTTAGCCGCTATTTTGGAAGCGCGCGGCCTGCGCGTGACGATGATGAAGCTTGATCCTTACATCAACGTTGATCCGGGAACGATGAGCCCGTTTCAACACGGCGAAGTGTTTGTTACCGAAGATGGCGCTGAGACGGATCTGGATTTAGGGCATTACGAGCGGTTTTTGCGCACCCGTATGACGCGCAAAAATAACGTCACCACCGGGCGCATTTATGAATCCGTGATTCGCAAAGAACGCAAAGGCGAGTATTTGGGCGCAACGGTGCAGGTTATTCCGCACATCACCGATGAAATCAAGCGCTGCATCGTGGAGGCGACCGAAGGCTTTGATATCGCCATCGTTGAGGTGGGCGGCACCGTTGGCGACATTGAATCGCTACCGTTTTTAGAGGCAATACGCCAGTTGCGCGTTGAGCGCGGGCAGGACAACGCGATCTTTATGCACCTGACGTTGGTGCCCTTTATTGCCGCCGCTGGCGAGTTGAAAACTAAACCGACTCAGCACTCGGTGGCGCAGCTACGTTCGATTGGTATTCAGCCGGACATTTTACTGTGCCGATCCGAGCGGCCTTTGCCGGAAGCGGAGCGTAAGAAAATCGCGCTGTTTACCAATGTGCCGTTAGAAGCCGTGATTTCCGCGATCGATATGGACAATATCTATAAAATCCCGATGTGGTTTCACACGCAAAAACTCGATCAAATTGTCGTTGAGCGCTTGCGTTTCAAAGCCAAAAAGGCCGATTTATCCGAGTGGAAACAGGTGGTTGAAGCCTGTGAAAAGCCGGTTGATTCGGTTCGCGTTGCCATTGTCGGCAAATATGTTGAACACAAAGACGCCTACAAGTCTTTGAGCGAGGCTTTACGCCATGGGGGTTTACGGCAAAAAACCTTAGTCGAGCTGATTTGGTTGGAATCTGAGGCCATTGAATCAAACGCTTTGGCCGGTGTTGAAAACCCACTCAGTAACGTTGATGCAATTTTAGTGCCTGGCGGCTTTGGTGAGCGCGGCTTTGAAGGCAAAGTGGCGGCAAGCGCGTATGCGCGCGAAAATTTGGTGCCTTATTTTGGCATCTGCTATGGCATGCAGGCAGCAGTTGTTGATCATGCCCGCAATATTGCCGGGCTGGCGGGTGCCAACAGCACCGAAAATGACCGCAATTGCGCACACCCGGTGATTGGTTTGATTACTGAATGGCAAACCGAAAGCGGCGAGCTGGAACGGCGTACCGAAGATTCTGATTTGGGCGGCACCATGCGCTTAGGCGCGCAGGAATGCGTGTTAGTTGCGGGCAGCAAGGCGCGCGAAATTTACGGCTGCGACGTGGTGAAAGAGCGGCATCGACATCGCTATGAATTTAACAATAACTATCGCGAGCGTTTGAGCGCGAGCGGCTTGGTGTTGAGTGCTTTTAGCAAAGACAATAATTTGGTGGAAATGATCGAGCGTGCGGACCACCCGTGGTTTATTGCGTGCCAGTCGCACCCAGAATTTACTTCGACACCGCGTGATGGCCATCCGTTGTTTATCAGCTTTATTCGTGCCGCGCGCGACTTTAAAGCGCGTGAGGTCAAGAAACTGGCGCGCCGCTAATGCCGCAGGGAGCGTTTAAATACGTTTCGTCCCGCCGCCTTTGCTTGGTAGAGGGCTTCGTCTGCATGATGTAATAAACTTTCCGCATTATCCGTGACGTTGCCGAAAGCGATGCCAATGCTGGTGGTAATCAGCATTGGCTGGTCGCCAATTAAAATTGGACTTTCAGTATTCCTCAGGATGGTGCGGGCAACCGCGTCAGCATCGTTAGGCGAATGCAGTCCTTCTAAAACCACCACAAATTCGTCGCCTGCAATACGCGCGGCGGTGTCGGTTTGTCTAATGCTGCTTTTGAGTCGCCGGGCGAATTCGCGCAAAACCGTATCGCCACCCGCGTGCCCAAGGCGATCATTGATCGCTTTGAATTGATCAAGGTCAAGAAACAACACGGCAAGGACATTCCCCGAACGAGTGCGACGCCCAAGTGCTGCGCTCAAAATCTCGTACAGCGATGCGCGGTTTGCAAGTGTGGTCAAAGAATCGAAGCGTGCGAGCTGCACTAATGCCGCTTGTGCATGTTTGAGCTTGGTTGCATCGTGCATCATCACATAGATGCCAACCACCGTTTTGGTTTCGTCGAAGTCGGGCACTGCGTAGCCCTTAATGTGGCGCGTTATACCCTTGGCTTGAACCTCGGTCTCGAACTCTTCGCGGTTACCACTGAATGCGCTGGCTAGTTTTGGCAGCAATGACTGATAAGTTTTTTCACCACTAATTTCGCGTATCGGGCGCCCAGTTATCTCGGTTAGCGGCCGTGCTAACCAGCGTGCATGCGTGGCATTGTTGTAGCGATAAACATGGTCACGGTCAATGTAACAAATCACTGCCGGCAAATTGTCGGCGATTAGATTTAACCGCCGCTCGCTTGCCTGTAGTTTGAGTTCAACTAGCTTTTGCTCAGTTTGATCAAACGTCATTTCATGAAAACCGAGGATTTCACCGTTGGCATCGCGATCGGGTACGTACTCGGTGCAGTAATAGTAATGACGATCTCCAACCATCGTTTCACCGGTAAATCTGACGGCCTCACCGTTTAACGCGCGTGCCACGTAGCCCTTCACTTGCGGGTATGTACGAACACCCAATACATTCGCCATGGTTTGACCAATAATTGAGTCGCCAAGTGTGTTGAGTGCTTTTGCGTTGCAAAATCGATAGCGCTGCTCCCTATCAACGTAGGTAATGTGCGCGGGTAAACTGTCGGTAATGGTGCGAATTTGCTTCACGCGCTCTGATAATGCTTGTTCAATCTCGCGGGTTTTGCGATGCGCCTCAAATAAGCGCATCACCACGACTGCGAGTTCGCTAAGCGAATGGCGCTGAGAGTCGCTCAGCACTCTAGGTTGATGATCAAGAACGCATAAAGTACCGAGCTTATAGCCAGAATCCGTCTCCAGTGGATGCCCGGCATAAAAACGAATATTTAGATCCCCCTGAACCAAAGGATTGTCGAAAAATCGCTTATCGTTAAACGCATCTGACACCTCAAAGAGCTCGCTTTGGTGAATCGCGTGCGAACAAAAAGAAATATCACGCGGCGTTTCACGCGCATCGAGACCCCAATTGGCTTTAAACCATTGGCGATCTTTGTCTACCAAACTAATGAGGGCAATCGGTGATCCGGTAATTGCAGCAGCTAGTGCCGTAATGGCTTGGAACACCGGCTCGTGCGGCGTGTCAAGTACATTGTAGGCAACCAGTGCTTCTAATCGCGCAGCCTCATCAGGAGTCAGTGGTGCAATGATTGCCATGTTTCAACGACCCGCGAAAGAAATGATTTGCACAACGCAAAAAGCTTTCCTGGTGATAGGCGCAGCGACGCCCTAATACTCTTTGCTGAACCTACAATGTTGTGTGGAAGTTGAAAAAGACCGAGGTTAGTGTCTTGAGAATAGCACGCAGGCGCTGGCACCAGAATGTAATAGTGGTGGCGCTACGCATGCCCCACATAGCCCGCCATCGCATGCCAACTGACGCCCATTAGCGCCGCCGCTTTTTGCCAGCGCTGCTCGATTGGCGTCGTAAACATCAGCTCGCGACTGACCGGTGCATTGAGCCACGAGTTTTGCGAGATCTCGGCTTCTAGTTGGCCCTCGCCCCAGCCAGAGAAACCAAGCGCGACGAGATAGTGGCGCGGGCCTGCACCTTCAGCGATGGCTTCGAGCAAATCGCGTGAGGTCGTCAAGCACAGCCCGCCGCGCAGGCGCATGCTGCTTAGGTAATCACCGCAGGGCTCATGTAATACAAAACCGCGATCATTTTGTACCGGGCCGCCTAAAAATACCGGCTGCGCCGCAACTTCCGGCAGCGCGGTGGTAATTTTCATTTGCTCCAAAACTTCAATCAGCCGAAAGTTCGCGGTGCGCGACACGCCAATGCCCATCGCGCCATCGGCGTCGTGCTGGCACATATAAGTGACGCTGCGCGAGAAATTCGGATCGTCCATGGCGGGCATGGCGATCAACATCTGATTGGCGAGGTAGGTGCGCGGTAGCATGCGCTGAATGTAGCGCTAGCAAGGGCTATGAAACAAGCGATTCGATCACAGCAATGTCAGATAATTTGCGCCGCGAAAACGACGATTCTGCAAACTCTTGTAACTCAAACCGCGTTGTCTGATATTTCAAACCGCACGCTATCCCCGGCGGCAAACAAACATGGGGCGGTGGCACTGACGTCAAATAAAACGCTGTTGGTGATACCGATGACGTGCCAGCCGCCCGCCGAGCGCGCCGGGTAGATGCCCGCATAATTGCCACCAATGGCGACGCTGCCTTTGGCGACTGAAATTCGCGGTGTCGCTAGGCGCGGCATCGCGAGCGCTTCGGGCAAGCCCAGCAGATATGGAAAGCCCGGCTTAAAGCCAATCATCGCGACCGTAAACGTTGCCGCGCAAAATTGCGCTAACCAGTCGAATTCCGAGCATTTTTTATAGGCTGCAAGTGCGGCTAAATCGGACTGGAATTCTGCAGTTAGCGCCGCGCGACTGAAACGAATTAGGTGCGCACGGCTATGGCTCTGGAGCGTGCGTGTGAATTCTTGAGTGAGTGCGCTTTGCACTTGCAGCAAGGCAAGCTGCGCGTCGGCATACGGCTGCAGCATTAAAGTAACGCTATCAAAAGCGCAGATTGCTGCGCTGACGAAAGGCAGGGGCCGCAAATATTGCGTCAGCGCTTGCAGCTTTTGGCTCAAGCCCGGCGAGGGCAGGGCACCCACTGCAATGACTTGGAGCGCCAGATCGCCCAAAAAAAAGACGCGAAATTGAGGCATTCGCGTCAAGATTTGCAGCTGGAGGATGCTCTAACTTGGCACCCATTTTTGCAATCAATCGTCATTACCAGAAAGCGTGGGAAGAACTTTGTAGACTATTTCTACGCCACGCAGCATACCCCGGCGCTCGGAAGCATTAAGTGGTGCGGAAAGCGTTTCCAGGATCGTCCAATAGTCCGGTAGCAATTTATCGAGCAGCTTTTTGCCCTTTTTGGTCAATTCGAGTCGAAGCGCGCGGCCATCGGTTGAATGCGGCTTGCGCTCAACGAGGGCGTCTTTTTCAAGGTTATCTAACAGGCCCGTGATCGTTGGGCGGCGCACACCAAGCTTGCGTGCAATTTGTGCCGGCTTTGGCGCGTCTTGCTTGTCTTGCGCACTAAATGCGGCAATGGTGAGCAACATATTAAATTTGCCGCTGCTAATACCATGTTGGCGAAACAAGCGGTCCAACGTTGTCAGAGTGGCGTCCGCTGAGCGCAGCAACAACAGCGTGGTTTCAACGCCAGAAATGTCGGTGCCGCTACGGCAGGTGACTTTGCAATATTCGATTTCGACGGTAACGTCTAAATCTTGAACTTCTGCGGCGTTCGCCATTGGCGTGCTCCAGCGGGGGCTTGTAAGTTCACTAAGTATACAAGGTGCGGAGCCTAACGAGAAGTAGCTTTAACAAAATATTGTAACTCTATGTTTATATTAAGCTTTTTGGGATTTTAATCTATTTGTGTCGGAAAGTAATTCGGCCTTTACTTAAATCGTAAGGTGTCATCTCTACTTTGACTTTGTCACCGGTCAAGATACGGATGTAGTTTTTGCGCATTCGGCCGGAAATATGGGCGGTAATAATGTGGCCGTTTTCGAGCTTTACTCGAAACATTGTGTTCGGTAAGGTTTCGTCAACGACGCCTTCCATTTCTATTTGATCGTCTTTTGGCATTGGGTTTCGCGTGCATGGTTGAGGGCGCGCATTCTGCCTAACTCCCAGCAAGAATGCTTGGTTTTGCTTGGTTCGTGTGTTCCATGGTTGCGTAGTTTTCATTTATCAGCTGCACTCTTCACCTTGATGCAACGCTAAGCGGGCTACCTTCAAACGCAATTTTTTAGGGCTCCAAATAATGAAGACGTTAATAATTACGGGCGCACGCGGTGGCGTGGCACAGTCATTGGCGGCAAAAATGCGTGCAGCTGGCTATCGTTTGGCGTTGACGAGTCGTGATGCCTCGCAACTAAGCGCGCATACCGATGATTTGTTAATTCAAGCCGATGTGTCCACCCAAGCGGGCGCGCAGCTCGCGTTCAAAACGGCAGTGGATGCCTTTGGCGCACCGCCAAGCGCGTTCGCACATTGCGCGGGTTCGACGGTAATTGCACCACTAGCGCGCACCAAAGAAGAGCAATACCGCGCCTGCATGGCGGCCAATGTCGACAGCGCATTTTTTTGTACCCAGGCTTATCTGGCGGCATTGAGTGACGCCAAACAGGCGGGGGCAGTGGTGCTATTTTCATCCGTAGTCGCGGGTATGGGCGTAAGCAATCATGCGGCGATTGCGGCGGCGAAGGGCGCTATTGAAGCGCTGACGCGATCATTAGCGGCGGATTACGCCGGCTTGGGCGTACGCGTCAATTGTGTTGCGCCTGGGCTGATGCGCTCCCCGATGACCGCACGTATGCTGGGCTCGGAAGCGGCGGAAAAACAAATTGCCGCGCAATATCCGCTGGGCTTTTTTGGCGATGCCAGCGATGGCGCAGAAGCAGCGGCGTTTTTGTTGAGCGATCAAGCGCGTTGGATTACGGGTCAAATTTTGCATCTGGATGGCGGCTTTTCGGCGATTCGACCGTACGTCAAGCTATGAAACGCTCATGAGTGTCATCGTTTGGCTGCGCCGTGATCTGCGCTTGCACGATAACGCAGCGTTGATGGCGGCGGTGGACACCGGTTTGGCGATTACGGTGCTTTATGTGCATGATCAGAAAAGTCAGAGCGAGTGGCGGCCTGGCGGTGCCAGTGCCGCATGGCTGCATAGAAGCCTGGTGAGCTTGGATTTGAAGCTGCAAGCACTCGGCGCGAAATTACTGATCCGCAGCGGTGATAGCGGCAAAGTACTGGCCGAGCTTTGTCAGGAAGTCGCTGCCACACATGTATTTTGGCATCGCTTATACGAGTCCGATGCCGTTGCGCGCGACACCGCAATCAAAGCGCAACTCAAAAGCTTAGGTTTGGTTGCCGCAAGTTTCGCTGGCCATCTTTTAAACGAACCGTGGGCGTTCAAAACCGGTGCGGGCGATGTCTATCGCGTATTTACGCCGTATTGGCGCAACGCGATGACGCGCTTAGCGCCATGCCGCCCGCTGCCTGTGCCAACGTGCTTGCTGCAAGCCAAATGCGCTAATGGCTTAGCACCCAGAGGTTTGCCAGTAGCAGCGCTAAAACTGACTTCTAAATTAGCGTGGGACGCCGGATTTTGGCCCGACTTTACGCCGGGTGAGGTTGGGGCCAGCGAAGCGCTGGATGTGTTTTGTGACGGTGCCTTGGCACACTACACCCAAGGCCGCGACCGCCCGGATCAAATCGGCACCAGCCGATTGGGGCCATATCTGCATTTTGGCGAAATTAGCGTCAACCAAATTGCGTATCGCTTCACCCATGACGTGCGCGCTTGCTCTGCGGCAGTCAAACCGCACGCTGAGTTTTACTTGCGCGAATTAGGCTGGCGTGATTTTTCGCATCAGCTGCTGTTTCATTTTCCGCACACATCTAGTCAACCACTCAACGCAAAATTTGCCGCATTCCCATGGCTGCAACCGCTGCCCGGTACTACCCGCAATGGCTATTCGAACGATGCCAAACTGCAGGCGTGGCAGCGTGGCCAAACCGGCATTCCTATCATCGACGCGGGCATGCGTGAGCTGTATCAAACCGGTTGGATGCATAACCGCGTGCGCATGATTGTCGCGAGTTTTCTGACGAAAAATCTACGCTATCACTGGCTACATGGCGCGCGCTGGTTTTGGCACACATTATTAGACGCCGATTTGGCCAATAACACGCAAGGCTGGCAGTGGTCAGCCGGCTCTGGGGCCGATGCAGCGCCTTATTTTCGCATCTTCAATCCGGTGACGCAGGGTGAAAAGTTCGATCCGAACGGCGACTACGTCCGTCGCTATGTCCCGGAACTGGCGCATTTGCCAAATAAAGTCATACACCAACCCTGGATGATGGGTGGTGTGAAAGCGTACCCAGCGCCGATCGTCGATTTAAAAGTATCGCGCGAAGCGGCGCTTGCGGCCTATGCGAATTTGAGGGCACAACATCAGCACGCGGAGCCTTGAACCTACCACCGGCCACTGGCACAACCGCCCCCAGTTATTGAAAAGCGCGAGCGTAATTGCGCGGCTTAGAGCCGTTGAACGTGTTCAAAATCACCACACCGGTCCCGACGAGTTCTAAAGCTCGATTCGGGCTTTAGAAACATTCGATTAATCTGAATATAGTATTAATGAATGTCGAAAAGCGACGCATTGCGTCAGCTTATGTTGCACTGCAGCTTGACTGGCCTGAACGCTGCGTTCACATTCCGCCCGGTTTTGCGACTTAAGTCTCACTTCTACCTTTGGCGGTAGGCAAAACAAATCAGTACAAAATTTATGACTACGAATGGGCTTTCTGTTGAACTTCTTGAACAAATCAATTTCCCGCACACTTAAATATCTCGTTGTTTTTGCAGTTTTGGCGGCACTTTCGGGCTGTGCTGCAAAACCTGCACCGAAAGCCGAAGTGACGAAAACAGAAGTTGCCCCCTCAGCAGAATTGCAATATGCCCCAGAACCGACCCGCACCAGTATCAAGGAAATTTTACCTGCTGGCTTAGCGCTGAAAATTAGCAACGATTTTGGCGAAGTGCGTTTGCGCTTTGGCGGTTTTGAGCACGCAATGGAAGTAACTGCGGTGGCGCAGTCGCCAATCGGTCAAGCAATGCCCGGCGTAGCTTTTGATGCAAAATCAGGGTTGATCTCAACCTTTTTGCCGCCCGAATCCGCAACAGTTTTGGGCCAACGCATCGATATCGTGGTGTTCGTACCGGAAAAGCATGACGTGCAGGTGTCAACCTTACGCGGCATGGTAGAAATTCGCAGCCTGCGCAGTGCGGTGACCGTGCGTTCTGACTCGGGAAATATCGCTGCGCGTGGCGTGCTAGCCGCGCTGGATCTGCAAACGGGCAGCGGCAGCATTGATGTGGCTATGAACGATGCACTGTTGAATGTGCCACAGCGATTAAACACCCGCACCGGTGTGATCACCGCCTCGTTTGGCCCAGCACAAGTGGCCGAATTGGCGCTGTCAACTTCAGCCTTAATTGCAACTGAATTTAGCGTTGAAATTACCGAAAAGCCGGGTGAAGAACCCAATAAAACGGGTGTGGTGCGCCTAGCGGGTATCGCGAAGGGTGCCGCTGCGAACACGCAGGATTTACTCGCGGCCCAGCAAAAAAACAGAATTGAATTGAGTTCTAAACGCGGTGAGCTACGGCTGTATCGCCGGCAGGCCTATCTTGAAGCAAATTAGTCTGGGAGCCGATTAGATTCGCAATCGGTGGTTTGATTGTTTGCCAAAGCAAACAAAAGTTTTTCAAAAATGCAGTAACAAAAGCGTTCTTAACCGTGTCGGCGAGCGACACATTTCGCAGCATCAATCTGAAGTATTAATCTTTAGGAAAAAAGCATGACGATGAAGAATAGACTGACCCTAGCTTGCACGTTTGCGCTACTCGCGACGTCTACGGCAAATTCGCAATCACGCGACCTTGCTAGTGACACCCAACGAGGGGAACCAGTCACACCATTCGAGTTCAATGGCGACTTACGCGAATTACCTGTTGCTGCACAATGGCAGCCAGGCGATCCGATCACAGAAGCTGCGAAACGCCAATATTATCCGCTTGATAGCAAAAACCCTGCGGCACCTTCAGATTGGATTACCGCACCTGATCTGTTGAGCGACAATCAACAGCTGTTTGAAGTTACCCAAGGCCTACGTGATAACACCGATGCAAGCCGAGGTTCATCGCGCGTGACCATCAATAACGGCAACGCCGGCGTCAGCCCAGGCGACCCGGTGATTGAAGTTTCCAATAACTATGTGATGTATGGCGTCAACGGCAATTCCTCGATTGGTACAAACTTTACCGTTTATGACAAAGCGGGCGTCAAGTTGGCGGGCCCTACCTCGTTTAGATCTTTAGCCCCGGCAGGCGATCCTTGCGCAACTTCGGTTTCTGATCCAATCATCCACTTTGACCGATTAGCCAATCGCTGGTTCTTGTTGGAAATGGGCGGCGCAAACAATCGTTTGTGCACCTATGTGTCCAACACGGAAAACCCAGTCAGCGGCGGTTGGAAGTTTTACGGCTACGCCACACCATCGACCCCAGACTATCCAAAATGTACGGTTTGGCCGAATGCCTATGTTTGCGCGGTGAATGAATCTGGCACGGGTGCCAAGGTTTATGCCTTCGATCGCGCGAATATGTTGGCGGGTATCACCGCGCGCCCAGCGCAGCGCTTTACTACGGTGGCAAAACTGGCTGGCTATGGCTTCCAAACCTTGTTGCCTGCAACCTTTATGGGTAGTGCGGCAAATCCACCGCCAGCGGGTGCACCGATTATTTTGGCGCGCCACAACGACGATGAAGCCCATGCAGGTGCAAGTGCAAACACCAGCACCGACTTCCTTGATTTGTATGCTTTGAATTTGGATTGGACGACGCCAGCCAACAGCAACATCGCAACGTTGCCGAAGATAAACATCACCGAATTCAACAGCTGGATGCGCAATTACTCTGACTTTGCTTCGGTACCACAACCCGGTTCGACGTCCTTATTAGATCCAATTCGCGAAGTGTTGATGAACTCCGTCACCTATCGCAATTTGGGCACCTATCAATCGATCGTCGGTACCTTTGCAACCAATCAAAATGCCGCACGCACTGGCACCGTAGTTGACGCTGGTTTGCGCTGGTTTGAATTGCAAAACACCGGCTCAGGCTGGACTTTGCGTCAACAAGGCACCTACAGCCCCGCTGATGGCGCGACCCACCACTTAATTGGTGCAGTCGCAACCGACAAACAAGGCAATATTGGCTTTGGCTTCAACGTCACCAAGACGTCCACACCCGTGGTTTATCCTAGCCTTGCCTATTCGGGCCGCTTGGCGACTGACACTTTGGGTGTGATGACCCAAGCTGAAACCACGGTGGCAACTGGTGCCGCCGCAGAAACATCCGGCCGTTGGGGCGACTACTATCAAATGACGGTTGATCCAGCCGACGATTGCACCTTCTGGTTTGTTGGTATGTATCGCCCAAGTGGCAGCTGGCAGACCCGTGCACAGAACTTCAAGTTCAGCAGCTGCGGCGGCGTGGTAACACCGACCTACACCGTCAGTGGCGCAGTAACGACTTCGGCAGGCGCAGGCGTTTCCGGTGTAACCGTCAGTTCTGGCGCGAACAGCGGCAGTTCTGATGCAGCGGGTGCTTATGGCATTAGCGGCCTTGTGAATGGCAGCTACACCCTGACGCCCAGCAAATCCGGCTGCACCTTTAGCCCAAGCAGCCGCGCAGTCACGGTTGCTAGCGCCAATGTCACCGGTCAAGCATTTACCGCGAGTTGCACCATCATCACACCCGTCGAGCGTCTGTTGAACGGCAATTTCGATACGATTACGACCAGCACCAACACTGCACCGGATACCTCGTGGTCACGTACTGCATCTACCGGCACATCGCACCTGACTCTGGCACGTGAAACAGGCGCATTGAGTGGTACAAGCTTTGCGAAACTGGGCGTAAGCAACTCCGCGACGCATGCGGTTTCCTCGAAAGCAACGCTGATTCCCGCTACAGCCACCACCTCGACGTTGAGCTTCAGCACCCAGATCACCACAGCAGAAGCGCCAGGAACCGTCTATGACCGGCTTTATGTCGAACTCGTTGATTCTTCGACCAACGCCGTGCTGGCTACATTGGTAACGCTTAGCAACGTCAATAGCACTGCGACGTATGTAAGTCGCAGCTATAACGTTAATGCCCACAAGGGCAAAAACGTAGTGGTGCGCCTACGCAGCACGATGGATAGCTCCTTGGTGACAACCTTTCGCGTTGATAACGTGAGCTTGATTTCTGACTAATCTAGCATTTAGTTAAACATAAAAACCCCGCAAATCATCGCGGGGTTTTTTGCTTTTAGGCCCCGCGTTGATGTTTTTCGGCGCGCTGGGAAAGTTTGGACGTTTGAAACCCACACCGGCGAGAGTGAAATCACGCTTGATTGCCCGGTTTTGAGTTTTACACTTGACGCGCTTTACCACGGCACCGATGTTCCAATGAAGGCTGAATCCGCCAGCGCCTAAACTCGGCGCGCTTCCAATACATTGCGCAAGGATCGCAGCTTTGCCAATAGCCCGCTGAGTTGACCAAAATCGTTCACTTCTAGGGTGTAGTCCATCTCGGCCGTGCCTTCATCGGGCACGACGCGGGTGGACGAACCCATAATGCTCACTTTAGCTTCGGCAAATACGGTGCCAACGTCGCGCAGCAAGCCGGTGCGGTCGAACGCGGTGATCCGCACCTGCACGCGGAAACGCTCGCCCGGCGCTTGGCCCCACTGCACCTCCAACACGCGTTCTGGCTCAAGCGCTTGTAAATGCTTGAGATCCTTACAGTCCTTTCGGTGCACCGCCAGCCCACGCCCGCGCGTGACGAAGCCAGCGATGGTATCGCCGGGCAGGGGTTTGCAGCAGTTCGACATCACCACCAATAAATTGCCGACGCCCTCAATGGTTATCGCATCTTTGCTTAGTTTCGCAGTACTTTTGCGCAGCGGTTTGATCGTGCCTTGTTTGAGCTTGCTGCCTGCGGCAGCCTGCACCGCGTCATTATGCGCGGCATGTTTTTTCGCTTCCAGTTCGTGCACCGCTCGCGAAATTTGCCCTAGTGTTAAATCACCCAGGGCAATTTGAATCAGGAAATCATCCGGCTTTTTGATGTGAAAATGCGCGGCAAGCGCTTCCAGCGGCAATTCGCTCAAACCCAAACGCTTGCATTCACGCTCAAATAAATCGCGCCCGGCGCTAATGTTTTGCGCCAAGTCCAGCTGATTAAAGTGCGCGCGCACTTTGGCGCGTGCACGCGCGGTATTGAGATAGCCAGCCTGCGCATCCAACCAGTTGCGATTCGGATGTTCTTCCTTGGCGGTCATGATTTCGACGCGATCACCGGAGGCGGGCTGAAAACTCAAGGGCACGATGCGGCCATTCACCTTGGCACCGCGACAGCGAAAACCTACCGAGGTATGCACCATAAAGGCAAAGTCCAACACCGTGGCGGTGCTGGGCAGCTCAATAACTTTGCCTTTCGGCGTCAGCAAATAAACGTGATCGTCGAGCAACTCGGTGGAAAAGCCCTCAAGCAGCGCGCGATCCTCGGCGCCCTCGCCACGCTCATCGCGATGTTCGAGTAGTTGGCGCATCCAATTGATCTTGCGTTCAAAATCCGCGTTACTACCGGTGGTGCCTTCTTTGTAGCGCCAATGCGCCGCAACGCCCAGCTCGGCGTGCTCGTGCATTTCTTGCGTGCGGATTTGTATTTCGACCGATTTTTCTTCGGCTCCAATCACCGCAGTATGCAACGACCGATAGTTATTGCCTTTAGGGTTGGCGATGTAGTCGTCGAATTCTTTTGGAATCGGCTGAAAGCGGCTGTGCACCGCGCCCAAGGCGGCATAGCAACTCGATAAATCCTTAACAATCACGCGCACCGCGCGCACGTCATAGAGCTCAGAAAACTCTAAGCCTTTTTTCTGCATCTTTTTATAAATGCTAAAGATGTGTTTGGGGCGGCCAGCCACATCGCTTTCAATCCCCGCTGCGGCTAGGGTGCGGTTTAACTCGCCAATAAACTCATCAATGTAGCTTTCGCGTGTACCACGGCGCTCATCCAGCAAAGCGGCAATGCGTTTGTATACCTCCGGCTGCAAATAGCGAAATGCCAAATCTTCCAATTCCCACTTAATTTGCCAAATACCTAAGCGGTTTGCTAACGGCGCGTGGATATCGCGGGTCACCTTGGCAGCAGCACGTTTGCTGCTTTCATCGCTCTGCGACAGCGATTTTAGCAACACCAACTGCTCAGCCAGCAAAATCAAAACCACGCGTATGTCTTTGATCAATACCAGTAGCAGGCGCCGAATACTTTCCGCGTCGGAATTAAGCTCTTGATAAACCGGCCAAACTTTGCGCGCTTCGGCGTGCCCGTGCAGCAGCTCCAGCACCGAGGCATTAGCAATTGCCGCCAATTCCGTGTTTAGGCTCAAATTTTCTTCAAACGTAGGCCAAAGTAAAGTGGCCAAACGGGTGTCGACGTCGCTTCGTAACGTCGCCAAAATCTCGACCGCAGCGATTTGACTCTCGGCGCGGTTCGGGCGCGCATTCAACGCAGCGCAAAGTGCCGTTTGGGACGCTTCGGCTAAGCCAAGCGTCGTAGCGTGTTGGCTTAGCCAAAGCTTGATATTGATTGCATCGGGTGATTTCATAAGCAAGGGCGGATGAAAGCACCGTTCGCCCTGAGCTTGTCGAAGGGTAAAGCCGAGAACCGTCTAACGAAGCTGTTGGCACCATGAACTTGACGGCTACATGCTTCGACAGGCTCAGCACGAACGGACTTCGTTGATTGCTCTACAAAAAGTGCCGCCGGTTGCCCGCACACTATTGAATTGCGAACGGCGACCATTTAGGTCCGCTGCTTTAACAGCGCAATAATTTCATCCAAGCGCTGCTCAACACCACTTAGATCGATCTGGCGCACTGGCGCAGCCATGGGCGGCAATTGCGCACGATGCTTGAGCGCATCACGCGCTTCCAAAATCCGATTGCGGAAATTCGCCGCGTCAATAATCCCGGTCAGATGCATATCGTTGGCTTGGCCAACGCCGCTACCGGCGGTTTCAAACTTGAGTGTGCTCAAATTAAAGTGCCGCAAAATCGGCCCTTCAATAAAGGTAACGTCCTGGATATTTTCCAGCGGAATAGTTTTTTCCACTGTAATAAAAATACCCTTGCGATAGCGCAGCTTCTTGTCGTCCAGGTGGCAATCCAATTTGTCAAAATAGTGCCGCGCCCACCATTGCCCTAGGCCTAAAACCCAAATGAGTGCGAACGGGATGCCGATTACGGTTACTGCTAGCGCGAAGCCTATTTGTAATACCAAGTAAGGCCGAATTAGCGGATTAAACTGGGCACGGCTGACGTCTGCGTTTGCGCTGCGCGCTGCAGTTGTGTGGGTCATTGGATCGCTCCTTGGCACGTCAAGAGGGTATGGCAGCCAAAATTTTACAGCAGCTGAAGTAAAACGTTCGCTTCACTCAGCCGCTGCCCGATTCCACGCACTAAGGCCGCATCGGTCGATCACGTTCGCGGTCTACAATACAGAAAAAACCAAATGGTTCTGGCGTTTCATTGCGTAGTTGATGTACTTCTAAAGGCGAAATATAGGCGATATCAAAAAGCTTTAGCTCAGTACGCGCTTGGTCAGTGATCAACACGCCCGCGCCGCGCGCGGTAATAATGACGTGGGTGTGCAAGTGCTTTTCCAAACTGGTAAACCCGCCCGGCGATATTTCAAAGTAGCGCAAGTCAAAATCAGATTGCTCGCCATTTTTTCCGATCAGCTCAACCCGACGCACGCCATCAAAACCCAGATCCGTTTGCGCTTTGTAGACGCGATCGCTGCGATCTTGCCAGTGAAAGCCATGGTTGAACTTCAGTAGACGGCGCATGCCTTCACTGTGTTCTAGCGAAAAATCGGCGGGAAATTCGCAGCTAGAAACCAATTCGGAATCTGCAGCACGGCGTTCCTCGGCAAAGTATTCGCCGATTTTTGCTTGAAACACATGCGTGTTTTCCACCAAATCTGGCGAATGCGCGAATAGCGAGCCGCCGATCAAAAACACGGAATCTTGGCCATAATCTGCGGCCAGCTGTGGAATCGACTCAAATTTCATGCCGCCCGCTGGGCTGGGCATTGCAGGATTTATCTGTCCAAGTGGGCCGGTCAGCGCGGCTTTCAACTCGGCGCACTGTTGCGCGGAATAGTCAAAGCGCCCGCCGGGCGCTGGAAACACCGAAATATCAGCGCCCGCAAGACGAAACAAAGTGCCGAGCAGCACGCGGTGTTCGATGCCATGGCTATTGCCCGCAGTAAACGCGCCGGTCAATGCCGGGTGCGCCATCAGCACCAAGCCGTGCCTAGCGGTTAGCTCACGTGCACGATCCAAACCTAGCACCATCGGGCAGGCCAGCACGCCTTTAAGCCCTAAGCGATAGACAAATTCTAAGTAGCGATCTAAATCTTGCGAGGCCGCGGCTAAATGCGGGAAATACAGACACTGTTTGCCGGTGCGATCATTCGCGCGCGCCACCGCTTTTGCAGTCGCATCCACGCGTAGCTTGAAAGCTTCAAAATCCGGCGCGACTAAGTTTTGGTCATCTTTAACAATATCGCCGCCGCCCAGCGCAAATTCATACGCCATACGGCTCAGTGCTTCAATGGCAAAGCCGCGTGGCTTAACGGCGGTCGCTAACAAAGGCCGACCGTAAACGCCACAAAGGCGGCGCAGGCCATCAATGCCGTGCTTCGGGCCAGAAAATTGCGCTAACAAATGCTCGGGCAAACGCACATCCATTAGCCGGATGCCTTCGTGCATAGAAACATTGCCGTACAGCAAATTCAGCAGCTGCCCGAGCTGATTCGAGGCCAATTCAGCGCTGTAGCTGATTTGCGCCTCAAACATATTTTCGCCGCTCTGGTGCAATTCTTCGACGCGCCCAACCGTTGATTCGACCAATTCAGCGCTGGTGGACATCGCAGCGATCAAACTTTCCGGCAATTCCACGGTTTGTTCGTAGGCGATAAAGCGTGCGAGTGATTCCGCTAGGTGCGGCGCGCAGCTCAACCTGTAGCTGGCGTGGATGCGGTCACTGAATGGCGGCAAGGAGTTTTGGTTTTCGATGGGTAGCATGCAAAAAACGGCAAGTAACGCGGTGAAAACTGGTGCGCGACGCGAATGATCGCGACGCCGAAGTTTTGCGCAACTTGATGACTCCTAAAAAAACCGAAGGTCAGTTTACCAGCCCATCGTGGAAACACCGTGCGAAAGCCGTGCGCTGCCCGCAATTTGCCTCAGGTTGCTGCCTCCAGCCTGCCTACACTGACCCGGTCATTGCCGCCTAAGTCTTTGATTGTATTTATATTGTCGTAGCCAGCATGGGCCAAATGTGCCGCTACATCTGGGCCTTGTAAATACCCATGTTCCAGCATCAGCCAGCCCTTGTTGCGTAAAAACCGGGCGGAATTGTCAATTATGTTGACTAAATCGGCCATTCCTTGCGCATTTGCGGCCAACGCGCAGCTCGGTTCAAAGCGCAAATCGCCCTGATTTAGATGCGGATCGTCGGCTGCGATGTAGGGCGGGTTTGCCACAATCAAGCGATAGCTTCCTTTGACCGGCGCAAACCAATCCCCGGATAAAAATTCAACGTCCAATTTGAGCGCTTGCGCGTTTTTTCTTGCAACTGCTAACGCCGACTCAGAGCGATCCACGGCGGTAATTTGCCAATGTGGCCGCTGCGATTTAAGCGCGAACGCAATCGCACCGCTGCCCGTGCCTAGATCGAGCGCCTGCACGATTTCAGTGCGGTCAAACACAGCAAGGGCGGTGTCAACTAAGGTTTCAGTGTCGCCGCGTGGTATCAGCACCGCCGGGTTCACGCTCAGCGCCAAGCCATAAAATTCTTGCACGCCTGTTAAATAGGCGACCGGCACCCCGCGCGCGCGCTCGTGCAAATCATGCTGAATTTGATTCGCCAATGCCGCGTCAACATAGCGTTCGCTAAAAGCGATCAAGTTGGCGCGTGTGATGGCAAGCCGATGGCAAATCAGGATCGCAGCGTCACTGGTGTCGATGTTTAGGCTGTGTGCGTGTGCTAGCAAATCAGCGTAGGTCATTTTCGCAAGACTGGCATTAGGCGGTGCATAGGCATTTGGGCAGCAATCTGGATGGTAGGCCTGCAGCTTAGCGCGAACCATCGACAAGACGCGTGCAGGAATTACCCGCTAACTTTGCTAACCTAGCTGGATGCGACTACCTATCACCGCCACCCTACCCAATGACGCCAATTCGATATCGGGCGTGCTCGATCACGGCTTTGAGCTTTATGCGCGCTCATTTTCACGCACTTGGGGCTTTATCGCGCTCAGCAGCCTACCTAATGCTGGCTTAGGGCTGATCGTGGGCGAGCTGCAGGGC
This sequence comes from Rhodanobacteraceae bacterium, assembly GCA_031409855.1. Lineage (GTDB taxonomy): Bacteria > Pseudomonadota > Gammaproteobacteria > Xanthomonadales > SZUA-5 > JANNYA01. The sequence goes on from JANNYA010000125.1 coordinate 42,981, forward strand.
AGTTTTACTTCGATGGCCGCAGGTGGTGCTTTTGGCACGATGGCCGCCAAATTTTGGTGGCTGCTGCCGGTTTATTTTTTGAATTTGTGGTTTACCTTGTCGATGTACAACGCGACTTATTACCGCACTGGCCTGATTGCGCGCGGGTGCGATGAGGAATTTTGGGCGTGTGCGAAATACGGTTTTGCCATTGGCCACAGGGCTTTGGGCTTGGCGTTACTCAGTATGATTTTGCTAATTATCGCCCTTATGGCCGCGGCGATGTGGGTCGGCGTTGCCGCGATCTCAATCGGCGCTGTTGCGTTTTCAGCCGGTGAATTTGGCCCGTTCATTGGCGTTTTGGCGGGCATTTTGATGCTGCTGCCAGCGGCGATTATCGTGTCGATTGTGATGGTGCCGATGATGTTGGCACCTTGCGCGCTGGCGTTACGACGCGAAGGCGCGTTCGCCGCACTTGGCACCGGTTTTCGCCTGATGGGGCGGCATTTTTGGCGCAATATTATTATTATGACCGTGCCCGGCGTGCTGTATTCCATCGCTTACAGTGGCGTACTGGGAATTCTCGGCGTTACTGTGCTGAAAGGTGCGGTCATTGCCAGCAGCAGCGCTTTTAATGTGTTGACGCAAATTTTGGTGGTGCCGCTGATTGCCTTGCTGATGCCGCTTTTTATTTCCAGCGTGATCGCGCTTTTTGCGGATTTATTGGTGCGCCGCGACGGTACGGATTTGAGGCGTCAGCTTGATGCGCTTTAAGTTACGGTGTTTGCGGCCGCGTTTGGTCGTGACTATGTTAAGTGTGTTTGCGTCCAGTGAACTGCTTGCCGCGTGCCCCGATGCGAAGGCAACGATTGCGAGCGCTTGCCCAGAGCTTTACGCGGAGTTAGATCGCGCCGGTTTAGTCGACGCCCTGGATTTAGCGCCGGAAAGTGCCAGTGATGCGCAAACGGTAATGCAGCTCGAACAGTATTTGGCAGCGGCGCGCCAGCCCGAGCTAAAGCAGTCCGGACTAGACGAAAAGCTGCTAGATCAAGTGATTGCTGAAAATTACCGCGCCGCGAAGCGCAAAGAACTCAGTTTTATGGAGCGCTTAAGCGCCTGGTGGGACTCGCTTTGGGACAGGGATGAGGACGCGGGGCCGAATGTTGATTTTTGGAAAAAATTTATCCCCACAGAAACCTTCGCGCGCGCCCTGTTTTACGCGCTTTCCGGGCTATTGGCAGCGCTGTTGTTGGTGTATGGCTGGCGTGAACTGCAGCCCTTCATAGCGGCGCGCCGCAGTGCGGTGGCAAAGCAGAAAGCGAAACTGCAAAAAATCTCCGAGACTTGGCCGCCAAAACTGTCGCAATTGCCGGCGAATTTGGCGCTTGCCAAAGCCTATGCCAGTTTGGTACGGCTACTGACCGAGCGCCAGCGCTTGCCCGATGTGCCAGGCTTGACGCATGCAGAGCTAGCGCATGCGTTTGCCAGTCAGGCACCGGTGGAAGTGCAACACACCCAGCGCTTTAGCGGCATCAGCGCGCATGCGGCAAAAGCGTTGTTCACTGAGCAAGCCGTCAGCGCCGAGGATTTGGCTAGTTTTCTGAGCCAAGCGACGACGCTGGTGGCGGCGTCTACTGTGACTGTGCCGACGTCTGAAAAGGCGGCGAAACATGCGTGATCGCGCGCTTAGTCTCATGCTTGCGCTGTTGGCGATTTTGCTTTTTGCCGGTATTTTTATTGAGCCCAAGCCGCAGCTAAGCAATTCGATGGCATCGAGCGTGGATCAGGGTGAACAGGGCTTTGCCGCGTTTTTTCAGTGGCTAAAAGCCCGTAATGTGCCGGTCGAATCTTGGCGGGAACGCTGGTTTGAGCTGGATCAACGTTATCAGGCCGGCCATGTCTTAGTCAGCAGCGTGCCATTTCGCATGCAGGATGAAAAAAGTGGCAGCTGGAAGGACGCCTCGAACGCCTATGTCGATGCGCGCGAGAAAGCCGCGATGTTGCGCTGGATCGCCGCAGGCAACACGTTGGTGTTGCCGATTGGCGCACTTGATGCCGAAGGCAACACCCGCGAAGCCCGTGCCAGCGCGCGCCGCGAGCTAAGTTATTTTGATTTCTTCGAGGGTCTGGGTTGGATGCTGTCTGGTAGTGCGACTGAATCGGAAGACGAGGAAGTTGACGAAGATGTTGAGGGCGTAGACAGCGATACCGATGCATCTGAATCTGAAGTAGATGCGGCCGAACCCGTTGATAATCCTAGCAACGTAGAAAAAATTGAGGCAGAAATCGCAGTCGCGAATGCGCGTCCACAAGCGCTGCATCAATTGCAATTGCAGCTATCACCTAATCAGACAGCGCACAAATTTGAACATATCGCTTGGGAGCCACAAGGCTCTCAGTCATTAGCTTTTGCGCCGATAGACAGCACCGATGAATGTCGCGAAAGCGCAGATGAAGACGAGGAAGAAGTTGAAGACTCGAAGGAAGATGAAGGCTCAGAAGATTATGACGATTCGGAGGATTACGAAGACTCAGAATATGACGACTCAGGGGAATATGACGAGGCGGGGGGCGATGAAAGCGAGTCAGACGATCCAGAAGCTGATGCCATCGTCGAGGCCAGCGCTGAAATCGATTACTCGAAAGACGAAATCAGCGCGGATGGTTCGACAATTAATCCGGATATTTCGGCGGTTGTATCGAATGCTTCAACGCCGACCGAGAGTGTTTGCCGCGCAGCCGGCTTAAAGCAGGCCCTGGTGCTGTTGCGTTCTTCACGCGATCAAAGTGCTGCTGGCTGGTGGCTGCCGTTTGGCCGTGGTGGCGTGGTGGTGTTGGGTTATGGCAGCCTGTGGAAAAACCCAAACTTGGCGCGCGAGGGCAATGCGATTGCCGCACAAACTTTGCTCACTGGCTTTTTAAAGCCTGGTGGTGTCGTTTTATTTGATGACTACCGCTATGGTTTGAGCAGCATTTATGACCCTGACGCGCTGCTTGCTGATCCACGTTTGTATAAAACCTTGGGCGTGGTGGCCGTGTTATGGCTGCTCTACGCAGTCGGGCGCTCGCGTCGGATGTTGGCGGTACGCGTGCCCGAGCCACGCCCATCCAGCGCAACGTTTGCCCGTGCGATTAGCGATTTTTACGCACGTTCATTGAGCGATGCGGAAATGGCGGAAGCGTTAGGCGCGCATTTTCTGGGCAGCGCCCGACGGGCGTATGGGATTAGTGGTGCGGATACGGAAGTTTGGGCTAGGCTCAAACGCGAAGGCGGGCTCGACAGCGCAGCACTCAACATCGTCGAAAATTTGAGCTTTGGCCACGATTCTGGTCGTAACAATGCGCAATTGACGACGTTGATTTTGACGTTGGAACGGCGGTTTAGACGCTGAGCTAGGCGGTATTGTTTAATCGCGATAGCGCAAACCGCCAGGGCCAGGGCAGTGCAAAGAAGCCGCCGACGATGCCGCCCAAATGTGCAATCGTGCTTTGGATGAACACTAGCAGCTAAAGCGTCGGATTAAAGCGGCGCGGTTGCCGCATTAAAACGCACCACCGCGCCACCCACCATTGCACCGCTGATGCGCGGGTTTTGCGCATCTTTGTGCACATATATTTTTGCTGGGTGCTCCAAAGTAATCGTACCGGCCACCCGAGCACCTGGGCCTATGACGATGCGTGGCGGCTGTGGATCTTTGCCCCACCAATTGCTAACGCGCGGCTTCTTTACGCGCAGCTCACCCAGCACCGCAGCGCCGTTGAGCACGACATCGCCCCAGGTCGTAAAAATATCGCCTTGCACCGTCACGGTGCCAAGCTCCAGATCGCCATTGACGGTGTTGATGTCTTTGCCGACGCTGCCGCCGGCGAAATTGAGCGCGCCGTTGACCGTGGTCAGCTCACCTGAAACATGGCTGTCCAAGCCAAATTCGATATCACCGTTAACGTTGCTGACATCGCCGTTAACGCGCAGGGTTTTCGCGGCTGCAATGCTGCCGTTGACGCAACTGATGTCCTGCACGGTGTTATTGCCACCCAATTCAATATCACCATTGACGTTGCTTAGATCTTTCGCATTCGCGCCAGCCGCAAGTGCGACATCACCATTGACGGAGCTGACATCATCCAGCGCCGAGTTCGCCTCGATCGACACACTGCGGTTGACGCTGCTGTTGGCTAGCGCGCTTTGTATCAAGCCAGGGTTGAGCACAAGCATCGTGAATGCGGCGGTTACCACCGTCAAACCTGCGGTGCTCAGTTTCATACTGCCGCCTTGCGGGTAGCAAACGCGGCTTGATAGGCCATCGCCAAGTCATGCGCAGAAGGCGGGGTGATGGGCTTTAAATCGCTGGTAGCGGTTTGCACCAAACGAACAACAAACTTATTAAAGAAGGAAGCTGTGTGGCTTTCGCTATTGACGACGTTCATGGCATAAGTCCTTAAATGTGTGGCAGTCAGCTTAGGCGGCTGCTTTTGCTTGACTACAAATGGGTAAATGCAAACGTCGTGCCAGCCTTTTCGCATGTTCTAAGTGCGAATCGCTATGCCGATGGTCATGCTTGGCGCGCGTTTTAGTACCATCGCCGCACGTTTGCGGTAATTTTCGCCAACTCCGCGAACAAATCATCATCGAAATTGGGAAACCGCATGTCCGAAATGTCCGAAGCCGCAGGGAATAACGCACAACGAAAGCCTGTGGCGCGCAAACCGCATTTGCTTTTGATACTCGATGGCTGGGGTGAGCGCGAAGCCGCGCCGGACAATGCGATAAGTAATGCCAATTGCCCGAATTGGCGCCGCATTTGGGCGAGCTATCCGCACACCTTGATTGCAACCGACGGCTTGAGCGTCGGCTTGCCTGAAGGGCAAATGGGCAATTCCGAAGTCGGCCACATGAATTTGGGGGCGGGGCGCATTGTCTATCAAGATTTGACACGGATTAATTTGAGCCTAGAAAACGGCCAATTTGAGCATAATTTGGCGCTGAATCAGGCGTGTGCAAGCGTGCGCCGTAACGGCGGCACCCTGCATGTGTTTGGTCTGCTGAGCGAAGGCGGCGTGCATAGTTTAGAAACGCATATTTTTGCGATGCTGAAATTGGCGCACGCGCGCAATGTGCGTCAAATCGCCATGCATGTGTTTTTGGATGGCCGCGATACGCCGCCGAAAAGTGCAGCTGCCTCGATACTGAAGCTGCAGACACTAGCCGATGCACTAGGCAACGTTAAAATTGCCAGCGTTTCGGGGCGCTATTACGCCATGGATCGTGATCAGCGTTGGGATCGCGTGCAATTGAGCTATGACGCCATCGCCGAAGCCACGAGTGCGCATTGGGAAAGTTCGGCAATGGCGGCGCTTGAGGCGGCCTATGCGCGCGGTGAAAGCGATGAGTTCGTCAAGCCAACGCTGATCGCGGGCGGATGCAAGGTGGTGGACGGCGATGCCGTGGTGTTTATGAACTATCGATCCGATCGCGCGCGGGAAATGTCGCAGGCTTTTGTGGACGAGGATTTCAAGGGCTTCATGCGGCCACGTCATGTGCAATTGAGTGCATTTGTGAGCTTGACGGAATACTCAAAAGATCTGGCGGTCAGCGCGACCGCGTTTGCGCCGCAGTCCATGACCAATACCCTGCCTGAGCTGATTGCCGCGCGTGGTTTGACGCAGCTGCGCATCGCCGAAACCGAAAAATATGCGCACGTGACGTTTTTCTTTAGCGGTGGTGTCGAAGCGCCTTATTCGGGTGAAAGCCGAATTATGGTGCCCTCGCCGAAAGTGGCGACCTATGATTTGCAGCCAGAAATGAGTGTAGACGCGCTGTGTGATCAGCTCGTCGCCGCCATCACCGCGAAGCAATTTGATTTCATCGTTTGCAATATTGCAAACCCGGATATGGTCGGCCACACCGGCATTTTGGCCGCTGCGATTCAAGCGGTGGAGGCGGTGGACGTTGTCATTGGCCGCATTGAGCAAGCGATCTTGGCAAGCGATGGTGTGCTGCTGTTGACGGCGGATCACGGCAATTTAGAGGAAATGTGGGATTTCGATAGCAATCAGGCGAACACGCAGCATTCCTTAAACCCGGTGCCGCTGGTGTTGATTGCGCAGAAAACTTCCGCGACGCTGCGTACCGGCGGGGCGCTGAAAGATATTGCGCCGACGCTGCTTAAACTCATGGAAATCCCGCAGCCTGTTGAAATGACCGGCGAGGCCTTGCTGTAGTTCGATGCGCGCGCATTTTGCGATCCTGGCGGTAATAGCTTTGCTTGTGCAGACAGGCTGGGCGCACGCTGAAGTAAATACGGGCAAAACGGGGGCGGGCAAAGCCGATAGCGCAGAGGTGCGCGAACGCCTGGGCGCTTTGCGCCGGGAAATTGCGGCGGTCAATGCCGTACTCAGCGCCAAATCCACCGAGCGCGATAGCGCTGCGAATGATTTGCGCAGCGCCGAACTTGCAATTGCCGCATCCGCGCGCGCCGTGATCGAATTAAATATCCGTTTGAATAACAGTGCACTGGAATTAGAAGCGCTCACCCAACAAGAAGTGCAGCTCAACGCCAGCTTGACGCGCGAGCGCGATGTCTTGGCGCGCTTGCTGCGCTCCGCGTATGCGATCGGCCAATTAGAGCAGGTGAAATTAGCGCTTAGCCAAGAAAAAGTGGCTAAAGTCGGGCGCGTTTTGGCGTATCACACTTATGTCAATCAGGCGCGTATCAGCGCGATTCAAAATATCCAGTCCAATCTCAGCGCACTAGAGCAATTACGCGGCCAGATTGCGAATAAGCAAATTGAGTTAAATGCCTTGATCGCCGATGAGGCGGAAAATGCCGCAAGTTTGGCGTTAAAGCGCGCCGCCAGAACCGAGTTATTGGCGCGCTTGGCGCTGGAAGTGCAGTCTGGCGAAGCGCGCCTGACTGAATTGAGCGCGGATCAGCAGCGCCTAAATGACTTGCTTAGTCGCCTGAGCGACCTGCTCAGCGATATCCCAAAAGTGTTACCGAACGCCGGTGCGTTTGCCCGGCTCAAAGGCGCGCTGGCAAGCCCACTTGCGAGTGCTAACACGCAGCTCAGTAATTTCGCCGCACTCAGTGAAAACGGTCGCGCAGCGACCGGCATTGTATTAGCGGCGCCGCTGGGCTCCGAAGTGCGTGCGGTTGCCGGCGGGCGCGTGGCCTTTAGCGACTGGCTGCGTGGCTTTGGCCTATTAGTCATTATCGATCATGGTGATGGCTATCTGAGCCTATATGGCCAATGCGAAACCGTGCTCAAAGCCGAAGGTGATTGGCTCGATGCCGGTGCGTTAATTGCCACCAGCGGCCAAATTGAAGCGCTGGGGCCTGGGTTGTATTTTGAGCTGCGGCAAAAGGGCAGGGCGGTGGATCCGGCGGCTTGGTTTAGGCGCTAGTTCACGCTGAACGTGAAGATTTAGTAAAATTGCTTGTTTCAGGAAGCGCGCTTAGCCTTCGCCAAATTTTACAGTTCTTAGGCGATTTATGACATTTAGTCCGCGACTTCAGGGCACTAGCAATTTTCTGGCGACGGCATTTTTGCGCTCACTCGCTTGTTTAGTTTTTTCCGGCGCACTCTACGCCCAAGTCGCGCCACCCGCCCCAGCGCAAGTGCTGGAAGAAAGCGGCTTAGACACCAAATACGACCGCATGACGCGCGTAAGCGCCGCCGAGGCGATTGCGCCCTTGGGTGATAGTCTGTTTGGCGATTCGACCAACTATTACAGCGGTGCCACCACTTTTAGTGTCACCGACATTGATTTACCTGGCAATAGTTCCTTGCCGGTGCGCTTGACACGCACGCACAGCGCCACGGAAGCGCGCGGCCCGACCGCGCCGGGGCTACTGGGGGAATGGGAATTAGAGACGCCCTATGTACACGGCACCTTTGCCACGGATTTGGGCTGGCGGGTTTCCGGGCCAAACCCATATGCCCGCTGCTCAACGCCGCTAGATAACATTACGCCGCCGGATGCCGTCGTCAGTGGCGTGGTCGGCGGGCGAATTTTTCCGGGTGCCGATTATTGGGCGGGCAACTCACTTTCGGTGCCTGGGCAAGGCTCGCAAATGCTGTTGGCGCGCAGCCCGGCAAATACGCTCGTGCCGACGGATGGGCAGGTCTATCCTTGGGCAACGCTCAGCCATTGGCAGGTGCGCTGTTTGCCTAGCCTTGCCAGCGGCGAAGCGGGTGAGGGGTTTTTGGCCTTAGCACCGGATGGCACAAAATACACCTTCAATTGGATGGCCGCGCGCCGCACCTCACGCTTGTCTGGAACCAAGTCCAATGGCAGCGTGCCAGTCTCTTTTGTACTAGAACGCGATGAAATTCGCCTTTATGCCACGCGGGTGGAGGATCGCTTTGGCAATTGGGTGAAATATGACTACATCGGCGGTCAGCTGCAAAAAATTGAGGGGAACGATGGCCGCATCATTACTTTTGAATACTACGCCAGCAACGGCAAGTTGCGTTTTGCCCGCGCGCATGGCCGAACTTGGGAATATAACTACACCAGCTCGAATCGCTTGTCAGAAGTTATTTTACCCGATGCCAGCAAGTGGCAATACAACACCAGCGTCTTCATTTTTGTCTATCTGCCGCCGCAGCAAGGCTATGAATGTGAAGCCGGTGAACCCCGCCCAAGCGTAACCCGGCGCAGCTACACGTTTACGCACCCGAGCGGTGCGACCGGGTTTTTTGAGTTTGACCCGATTCGGCACAAACGTTTTCGTGCATTACCCAATTGCTCTATGGATGGCAAAGGCGAGCCGGTTCCCGGCGTACCCAAAGCCTTTGATACCTACGCCTTGGCGCGCAAAACCATTTCAGGCCCTGGCGTACCTGGATTCGTCTGGACCTTGGCTTTCGATCCGCAGAGCATTACTAACAGCACGAAACTTGCCACGCTAACCATGCCCAATGGCGAGCAAACCCGTTTCACCTTTGGTACCGAGTTTTATAAAAACGAAGGCAAGCTACTCAAAGAAGAAATTCTAAGCGACAGCGGCGCACTGCTGCGCTTGACCGAGAACGAGTACGCCATTGATCCAGTGAGCCCGCCGTATGCTTATCATGTCGGCAATGGCATACCCTCAGACTTAGCGGATGAGTTTGCTTCGACGTTTCAGGTGCCTTTGATAGAGACGAAAGTTACACAGCAAGGGGAGGTATTTACTTCAAACGTTGAAGTGTTTAGCCAGACTGCACTTGCTGAAGTCGTGTGGAAGCGCCGCATTGATGGCGTTGGCTATAACCGTGGGATTTACGAAACTGCGACACAGCGACAAAACTTTACCGCACCGTGGGTTTTAGATCAGACACAAGCACAGTATGAAGGTAATCGCGTTACTACATTGATGGAAGCCGTCATTACCCGCGACCCGGCGTCACTGTTGCCCACCAAGCATCAAAGCCTCGCCCAAGTCGAATATTCCTACGAATACAACGTAAACGGCACACTCAAAAAAATTATTGATCCCAGCCTAAAAGCCGTTACTTTGGATAACTGGTGGCGTGGTACGCCACAGCTGGTGACCTATGCGGATCAAAAATATACCACTCAAGAAATCGATAACTTTGGCGCGATCAGCTCGCAAACTGATGAGCTATTCAACACCACCACCATTGGCCGCGACAGCATCGGGCGCATCAATAGCATCACGCATCCAACTGGTGATTCGGTTGCCTGGAATAGCTTAAATGCAGGCTTTGTGCAGGTTGCCAGCACAGCATTTGGTTTGCCGGTGAATCACTGGCAACGCAGCGTTACCGTTGGCACGAAAACCACTCGACAGTATTTTGACGCACTGTATCGCCCGGTATTGACTGAGGAATTCGATGCAAATAACCCAACCGGCACCCGATCGTATGTCACGGCGGCGTTCGATCATGCTGGGCGCACCACATTTCAAAGTTATCCGGTGCGCAGTATTGCCAGCTATAACGCCACGTTGCCCGGCGTGCGCACCAGCTATGATGCGCTTGGCCGCGCCACCTTGGTTTCGCAAAGTTCTGAGCTTGGCGATTTAGCCACTCTGACTGAGTATTTGCCCGGCTTTAAAAAGCGCGTGACCAATCCGCGCGGCAAGACGACTATCTTTGAATATTTGGCATTTGAGCCGAGCGAGACTAATCCTAGTAAAATTACTTTGCCTGAAAACGTCGTGATTTCAATGGACTTCGACAACATTGGTCGACGCACTGGCATCACGCGCACAGGCACTGGCGTAAACGGCGTTGCGGTCACCGCAAAGCGTTCCTACGCACGCGATAACTTAGGGCGGCTGTGCAGCATCACTGAGCCAGAGCGTGGAAATACACTGACCCACTATGCCATCGACGGCACCGTGGATTGGACGGCCACAGTACCGGGCACCACAAGCTACTGTGACGCGAGCGTCTACGCAAGCATCCCCGAATCCGCCAAAACCTACCACAGCTACGATCTACGCAAACGCTTAACCGGCGTCAGCTTCCCGGACGGTACGCCCGGCACGGCGTTAACCTATTACGACGATGGCGCTGTAAAAACCGCGTCCTCCGACGGTACAATGTGGGAATTTTTCTACAATAAACGCCGTTTATTGACGCAAGAAAAGCTAACGGTCGGGGCGAAGGTCTACAGCTTGGGCTACGGTTTTGATGCGAACGCCAATGCCAGCAGCATGACCTACCCGGATAGCTTACAAATTGATTATCAACCCAACGCGTTAGGCCAGCCGAGCAAAGTCGGCAGCTTTGCCAGCGGTTTGCAATACAGCGCCAGCGGTGCGCTGAGCTATTTCAATTATGGCAATACACTAACCCACACCATGACCCAAAACACTCGGCTATTGCCAGGCCGGGTGCGGGTGCGTAATGCGGCTGGCACAGCATCGGTCTTGGATACCACGTTAACTTTTGATGAAAACGGCAATGTGCTGGGCTTGACCGATGGTGTAGCCGCAACCAATCAAAGCCGGGGCATGACCTATGACGATTTAGACCGTTTAAAAACTGTGTCCTCCGACACCAGCAGCATGTTTGGCAACGCCAGCTACAGCTACGATGGCTTGGACAATTTGACCAGCCTAAGCGTCGCCGCTGGGCCCAAAGCGCGCAGTTACAGCTACAACTACAATCAAGCCACACAGCGGCTAAACGACATCACCAATAACAACAGCGGCCAAACCGCGTTCAATTTGGGCTATGACGCGCGCGGCAATGTTACTAGCCGCAGCGGCAATGGCAGCACCAGCGTCGGGTTCGTGTTTGATCGCGCCGAGCGCATTCGCCAGTTTAATAGCAGCACGGCCGGTGCGTCAGAAAACTACACCTACGATGCCAAAGGCCGGCGCGCACTGATCACGAAAGTCAGTGACAGCGCGAAAAAGCGCTATCAGCTTTACAGCGGCACTGGGCAATTGGTCTGGGAAGAAGACAGCGATGGCGTCAAGAAGCGGCACGTGTATTTGGGTGGCACGCTGTTGGCGCGCGAGGAAATGGGCGGCGCTGCAGTACCGCTGCAACCGCCTGCCAGCCTTAATTTAAGCCCGGCTGGGCAATCCGGCACGGGCAATTTTACCGCCAGCTGGCCGGCCAGCGTTGGCACCGGTTTAAACTACACGCTGGAATGGTGCGTGGCGGACAGTTTCTTTGATAACTGTATCGGCATTTGGCAAACCATCACCCGCACGAATCCGAGCAGTTTGACGCAAAGCGTCAGCAACGCCAGCTATGGCGGCAAAGTGCTGTTTCGCGTGTACGCCTGTTTAGCTGCGAATTGCAGCGCCAATGCGCGGGAATCGGCGCCGTATGTCATCAGCCCGCCGCGCGTGGCGGTGTTGGCACCCGCCAGTGCGCAAAGTGCTGCGTTTACGTTGAGCTGGCCTGAGGCAATGGCCGCTGTTAGCTACACGTTGGAGGAAAGTGCCAGCGGCAGTACCTGGACAGTGATCGGCAATTTACTGACAACTACCAGTTTATTGCGCATGCCCGCAGCGGCTGGCAGCTATCAATATCGCGTGATCGCAGTCAATGCGGCGGGCAATCGTGGTGCCGGTGCCAGCTCAGCATTCGTCAGCTACAACCCCGGCAATCCGCCGTGCACGCCCGCTGTGCCCGCAGGTTTTGCCGCCGCACCGACATTGTCCGTTGATGGCAATTTTCAATTGAGTTGGCAGGCCAGCTGCAACACCCTGCGCTACAGCATTGAAGAACGCATCAATGGCGGCGCGTACGCATTGTTTAGCGATGTGCCCGCGCCGAATTTGAGCTTAAGCATTAGCGGCAAGCCGAGCGGTATTTACGAGTATCGCGTTATGGCGTGTTCGCCGGACACGAAAAAGTTGCCGATGCTTTGCTCGGTATACAGCGCACCGATTTCGGTGCAGGTGGCGATACCCGGTGGGCTGTTGGCACCGACGAATTTTGCGCTGGCACCCGGTAGTCAAACCTACACCAATGGCGACTATTGGTTTCAGTGGAATGCCGTTAGCGGCGCTAGCCACTATCAAGTGTGTGAATACGACGTGGCAGGCGGCGTTGCCAATGCCTGCAGAATCTTTGCCGCGCTCAATTCGAGCGCGCAA
>JANNYA010000126.1:0-35525 GCA_031409855.1 Rhodanobacteraceae bacterium
TTGGGCGCTTGGGGCGTGGAACGGCCAACGGTGAATGTGTACTTATTTGAAGGCGAACAAGCGATGAGCGCAGACAACGCACGTGCGCTGCAAGATCAGGCCAGCCGGCGCGGCCTTAATTTGCGTTTTCCTGGGGCACTGTCTGTTGGCGGCATCTCCGGGAATGATTTGAACGAGCAAACGGCGGCGCGTCTAGCCAGCGCAGCGCAAAACGTGCTCTTGGGCCGCATCGGTGCCACGCTTTGGCTCAGTGATGGGCGCACGACTGAGGCACTAGCTAGCAGTGCGCTCGATGGCCTAAGTGATCGCATCGCTAGCCAACTAATCCGTCGCGCCACAGCACTCAGCAACGCGCCACCGGAAGAAATTGCCACCGAGATCGCGGGTGTTCGATCCGCAAGCGACTATGGGCGGGTGCTGAAGTACTTGGCCACACTGAGCGGCGTTAAAAATCTCAGCGTCGTTGGTGCGCAACAGGATAGTTTGCGCCTGCTTATCAATGTGCAAGGCGGTTCCACGCGCCTAGCGCAATCGGTAGCAAGCGGACAAACGCTACGCTTATTGAGTGAAAACCCAACCGTTTTGGAAGTTATTAACTAATGGCCAAAGCCCGAACGAAGCAGCAAGCCCAGGCGCTGTCCAAGGCGCAAATCACCAAAGCTCAGCAAGCTAGAACAGTTGCAGCACGCGCGCTAGTCGCGGCACCGGCGTTAAAGGCGCTAGGCCAGGTCAGCATGAGCACGAACGCGCGTTGGCAATTGCTTGCGACCGTGGTTATTTTTTCGGTGCTGATTTATCACCTAGCGCCGATTTTGACGCCATTTGCCACGGCGGCCCTGTTTGCCTATTTGGGTGATCCTGCCGCAGATCGCTTAGAAGCGCGTGGATTCAGCCGAACATTTAGTGTGGTGCTGGTGTTTTTGGCGATGCTGTTGACGGTAACGGCGGTGTTGCTGGTGCTAATTCCGATGATCGAAGCACAGGTCAGCAAGCTGATTGAAAAGCTACCCAGCTATTTAGACACCCTGCGCTTTCGCTTGCTGCCGTGGCTCAATCAACGCTTTGGCATTAGCACTGATTTATTAGATGTCGATAAAATCGTTGGCCTGTTGCGCGCGCACTGGCAAAGTGCTGGCGGTGTCGCGACCACGGTATTGGCAACGGTGGGCAAAAGCGGCTTAGCGCTGCTCGGCTGGATCGTTAATTTAACGCTGATCCCGGTGCTGCTGTTTTACTTTCTGCGCGATTGGGACGGTATGGTGGCACGCATTCGTGAGCTACTGCCACGCCATTTGGAGCCCGCGATTTCAGAATTAGCACGCCAAAGTGACGAAGTGCTCGGCGCATTTTTGCGCGGCCAACTGTCGGTGATGGCGGCCCTGGGCACGATTTACACCACCGGATTGATGTTCGTCGGGCTAGATTTGGCGCTACTGATCGGCATCGGCGCGGGCATGGTCAGCTTTATTCCGTATTTGGGCGGCATCGTTGGCGTCGGTGGCGGCTTGCTTGCGGCGTATATGCAGTTCCACGATTGGCAGCACCCGCTGGCGGTATTGGTGGTGTTTATGATTGGTCAAAGCCTGGAAGGCATGGTGCTGACACCGTGGCTTGTGGGCGATAAAATTGGCATGCATCCAGTCGCGGTTATTTTTGCAATTCTTGCCGGCGGGCAACTTTTCGGCTTTTTGGGCGTGCTGCTGGCACTGCCAACGGCGGCGATTGTGATGGTGCTATTGCGCTATCTGCACACACGCTATAAATCCAGTGAGCTTTACGTGGGTTCCACCGAACCGGAGCCCAGGCCCATAAGTGATGCAGCACCCGACGTTGCAACTTCGGGCGGTTGATACGGTCAGAATATGTTTGAAACATTCACTGAAAGTACCGTTCGCCCTGAGCCTGTCGAAGGGCAGAGAGTTTACGTTCCTAACGGAGCCGTCAAACGCCACGAAGTCCGCCACAGCTTATGACCCAACTGCCACTCAACCTGCGTTGGGCGCCTGAGTACGAACTTGACGCATTTTTCTTTGCTGACACCACTCTGCCCGAGCTATTAAAAAGCCTGCTGCAAAGCCAAACCCATCAAGCGTTGATGCTGGTGGGGCCAGCGAATTCTGGCAAAAGTTATCTGTTGCGCGCGCTCGCCGCCGAACGCCCGCACAGCCACGTGAGTGCGCACCCGCAAGCGCCACGCCCCGAGATTTCGCACGCGAACGCCAATATTGGCGGCGCGCTTTGTGTTGATAATCTCGACGCCGCAGCAGGCAATGCGGCGGCGGAAGAATGGCTGTTCCACGACTACAACCGCGCGGTTGACGCGGGCGTGCCTTGGCTTGCCGCCGCGCGTGCAGCCCCGGCAAATTTAGCCATCGCGTTGCCAGATCTGCGGTCGCGCCTGATGCAAGCGACCTTGATTCGCCTGCCCGCGCTGAATGACGCAGGCATCCGCCACGCCATGCTGCGCAAGCAAGCGGCGGGCATGGGCGTGGCACTTGAAGAAGGGGTCTTAAACTACCTGGAAACCCACGTCACCCGCGACTTAGCAAAGCTATCGCAATGGCTCAAACGCTTAAATGACTACAGTTTGAGTCGTGGCCGAAAAATCACCGCTGCTGCGGTGCGTGAATTGCTCAAGTTGGATGGCGCTTGCTAAGCCCAAGCTTGCCAAAGTGGAGTAAGTTTTGATGCTCAGAAAATACGTTAGGCAATTGCTAGACGACGTCAGCCTATCGGCCCTGATCGCCGGTTTTGTTGTGGTTTTAGTGGGTTTTACCAGCACGATTGCAATCATATTCCAAGCCGCGCAGGCTTTAGGCGCAACCCAGGCCGAGATCAATTCCTGGGTTTGGGCGCTAGGTATCGGCATGGGTAGCTCGTGTATCGCGCTCTCCTTGTACTACAAAAAGCCGATTGTCACCGCCTGGTCTACGCCGGGCGCGGCCTTAATTGCCGCGACCCAAGGCATCAACCTAAGCGATGCCACCGGCGCATTTTTGGTTTGCGCGGCCTTGATCACCCTCGCTGGCTTGACTGGCGCGTTTGAGAAGCTGATGCAGCGTATTCCCATGGCCCTGGCCAGCGCGATGTTGGCCGGGCTACTGCTGCGTTTTGGCATCGGTGCCTTTACGGCCATCAAGTCCGCGCCGGGAATGGTGCTGTTGATGCTGACTGCGCATCTGCTTGGGCGACGCTTTTGGCCGCGTTACAGTGTGCTGGGTGTGTTGGCGTGTGGCGTGACCTACGCGCACTTTGCCGGAAGTTTGCAGATTGAAGCGTTCAATGTCGCCTTGACGCATTCGGCTTGGGCGGTACCGATTTGGACCACGCCTAGCTTTAGCTTAGCCAGCATAATTAGCCTAGCCTTGCCGCTATTTATCGTCACGATGACCTCGCAAAACGCACCCGGCGTCGCCGCCATTCGCAGCGCGGGTTACGACAGCAAGAATTCCCCGGCACCCATTTCGCCAATCATCGCCAGCACCGGCGCGCTAACGCTAATCCTGGCACCGTTTGGTGCATTCGCGCTGAATCTGGCCGCGATTACCGCCGCGATTGCCATGAGCCCCGAGGCGCACCCCGACCCTAAACGCCGCTATATCGCGGGCGTTTCGGCCGGCATAATTTATCTATTGACCGGGCTGTTTGGTGCGGTGATCGGCGCGCTGTTTGCGGCATTCCCAGCACCGTTGATCGCGGCGCTGGCTGGCTTGGCCTTGCTGGGCACCATCGGCAATAGCCTTGCCCTTGCCGTAGCCGATGAAAGCGCGCGCGAAGCAGCACTGATTGCGTTTTTAATCACCGCCTCCGGTTTGACGCTTTTTGGCATTGGCAGCGCGTTTTGGGGGCTAATGGGCGGTTTGGTGGCACTAGCTATAATGCGTAAACCCAATCATTCGATTGGAGTTACTCAATCGAGTGCGATGCAATCTGATAAGTAATTATCTGGGCTGATTTTTAAATATTTTTCGGCGGTGATATTTTTATATTGGGGTTAAAACTTCAGCTTTGTTCCACCCGGCGCTGAAAGCAGAATTTGACAACGTCTCGAATGCTCGGCAATCTGACGGTCACTTTTATGGAGACGAACAAATGCTGCCTGAAATACTAAAACCGGTCGCGGTGCTCATCGCTTGGTCGCTCGTGATGTTGATTTGGCTGGCTGCCGTGCGGCTACCCGCAATGAAGCGAGCCGGTATTAATTTGGCGACGATGCGCGGCGGCAAACCGGGCGGCCTGGACGGAGTTCTTGCGGATAAGACGCAGTGGCCCGCGCACAATTACATCCATTTGATGGAACAGCCCACAATTTTCTATGCAGTGGCATTCTTGCTCGCCATTTGCGGCGCTGGGAGTGGCGTGAATGCAGCGATTGCGTGGGTCTATGTTGGGCTACGCATTGTGCACAGCCTGATACAAGCGACCGTCAACATTGTGCGCTTTCGTTTCGCCGTATTTGCACTGTCGTCGATTGCGCTGTTGATACTTTCGGTGCACGCCCTGATTTTAGTATTTGATTTACAGCACTAAGCTGCGGCAAGCCAAAATGCCCACCCAGGGCACGAAGTTTGCGCCAGCTAAACGCCAAAGTAAAACATGACTTTCGCCACCTGATCGATGTGTATCTCTACCGGCATTCTTGCGCTTCTTTCTAAGTTGAGATTTACCCATGCGCATTACCACCTTTGTCTTAGCACTGCTTCTGTCAGGCCTTGCCTGCGCCCAATCCAAGCTGGCAACCACGGCGGCCAGTCGGGAGGTCGTGGCACTGATTCAAGCGCAGGACTTTGACGGTGCTTTAGAAAAAGCGCAGGCACAGGCGGACAGCAATGAAAGCTCAGCCGAGGCGTACTATTGGCTGGGCGCTGTGAATGGCCGCTTGGCACAGACGTCCAGTATTTTTTCCAAGCTCGGCTATGCCAAAGCCGTGCGCAAGGCATTTGAGCGCGCCGCCGCATTGGATCCAAAGCAAATTGAAGCACGTATGGGATTGATCCAATTTCATTTGCAGGCACCCGGCCTTGCCGGTGGCGATGAGGATTTGGTGCCCGCTTTAGTGCAACAAGTTGCCGCGATTGATGTCGGCGCGGGCTTTCGCGCGCAGGCGATCGTCAAGCAAATTGGCGATGATCCTGCGGCTGCGCAAATGCTGTACCGCAAGGCGCTGGCGCACAACCCGGCCGATTTTGACGCGCTCTCAATCATGGTGGCCCTGCTGACTACTGAGAAGAAAGTTACTGAGGCGGAAACCTTGGTCCGTGCGGCCTTAGCAAAGGAACCCGGCAACGCGAAAATTCAGTACCAAAAAGCCAAATGTGCGGCACTGGGTGGTACAGACCCAGCGGGTGGTTTAACGATTGTCGATGCGGTTTTGGCGGCGAAACCAGCGATTGAAGGCATTTCAATTGCCGGTGCCCATTGGCGACGCGGCCAAATTTTGGCGCGCTTGGGCCGCAAAGCCGAAGCGATTCAAGCCATGGAACGCAGCCAAGCGCTGGACGCCAGCATTAAGGAAGTGAAGGCGGAGCTGGCAATGTTGCGCAAAGGCTAGTTCTTCAAAGTGCTACCGTGTAGACCTCAGTCGCCTGAAATTCACTGACCACGCGATAGCACTGCACCGAAATTCGCAGCAACGCGCACTCGGGATTGGTCACGAAGGCGCGTAACTGCGGATGTTTGGCTAGAAAAAGCGCTTGCAAGCGCTCGGCGGCATCCTCAGGAATTATTTCCGCCCGGCCAATAACCGAAATCGCCACCGCGTGTTGGTAGTCAGCGACGCTGTTGCAGCGGTTGTCAATCAGCAAACTTAAACACGCGTTTTGCAGCAGGTTCGCGTGTTTTTGCGTTTCCTTTAATGTTGCGATAATCAGATAGTGCAAGTCTGGCGTGTGCGCAAACGCCATCAAGCTGGTGTAGGGTTGCCCAGAGTGCGTCGGCCCAGATGGAGTCGGCCCAGATTGAGCCAACATCGCCTGATTGGTCGCTAGCACACCTACCAATTGCGCAGTGAGTAGCTGCGCAATACGCTGCGCTAAACTGTTTTCACTTTGTTGTGTAGCGTTAGTTGCGAAATCCATCCACGCCTCCAGGATTTTTCGGTTTGTGCTGATGCGATTGGTGCTGCGCCGACTTTATTTTACTTGCGATGACTATTTTACCTGACCCCATATTGCCCGCGGGCAAAATAAGTGGATCAATCAGCCGCAGCCCGAAGCCGCGCCCACCGCGCAAGCGCTACCTGGGCGAGCTAAACCGCTGCAGGGCCAATTACCGTCGCCAGAGGACATTTCGCGACTGTTGGAAAAGTTGTCGCAGTTCTGCTGCAATCGTATACACCTATGCCTAGGCCAAACATGCGTTTAGTCTAGCCAGGATTATTTGGAGCCCTAAACATGCACAGCACTGTTGACCGCGTCACGAACCGCATTTTTGAGCGTAGCAAAACACTACGCGCGGATTACTTGGCGCGGATGGCGTATGCGCGCGAGCTGGGCACGGCGCGCACGCGCTTGAGCTGTGGCAATCTGGCGCACGGCTTTGCTGCGATGGGGGCGGATAAGCCCGCGTTGAAAGCGCGGGTGCAGCCGAATATTGGCATCGTCAGCAGCTACAACGACATGCTTTCCGCGCATCAACCGATGCAAAACTACCCGGAATTGATCAAGATGGCGGCACGCAATCGCGGCGCTACGGCGCAATTTGCTGGGGGTGTGCCGGCGATGTGTGATGGCGTCACCCAGGGCCGGATCGGCATGGAGCTATCGCTATTTTCGCGCGATACCATTGCGCTCGCCACGGCGGTGGCGCTGTCGCATGAAATGTTTGACGCGACTTTGATGTTGGGCGTGTGCGACAAAATCGTGCCGGGGTTATTAATCGGGGCGCTGAGTTTTGGCCACTTGCCAACGATTTTTGTGCCGGCTGGGCCGATGACTTCGGGTTTATCGAACCCAGAAAAGGCGCGCGTTCGCCAGGCGTATGCCGCAGGACTTGCTAGCCGAGAAGAGCTTTTGGAGGCCGAAAGTGCGTCCTATCACGGCCCGGGAACCTGCACTTTTTATGGCACCGCGAACTCGAACCAAATGTTGCTGGAGGTGATGGGTTTGCACCTTAGCGGCACCGCATTTGTCAGCCCAAACACGCCGCTGCGCGATGCGCTGACCGTGGCGGCGGCTGAACGCGTCTGTGACATTACGGCGCTTGGCGAACAGTACACGCCGCTGTGCCAGACGCTGGACGAGAAGGCGATTGTCAATGCCATGGTGGGCTTGTGCGCCACCGGCGGGTCCACCAATCACGCGATTCACTTGATCGCGATTGCGCGCGCGGCGGGCTTGGTGATTGACTGGACTGACTTGGATGAGCTTTCGCAAGTCACGCCGCTATTGGCGCGGATTTACCCGAACGGCTCGGCGGATGTGAATCATTTTCATGCGGCGGGTGGACTCGGCTTTGTGATCACTGAGCTGATTCATGCCGGGCTTTTGCATCGGGATATACGCTGTGTCCACGGTGGCGATTTATTGGCGCAGGCTGCGGAGCCGTATTTGGACGATTTGCGTTTACGCTGGCGCGCTCCTGCCGCTGAATCGCGCGATGTTGCGGTGCTGCGTCCGGTGAGTTCGCCATTTGATGCTGAGGGCGGCATGCGCTGTGTCAGTGGCAATTTGGGCCGCGCGATCGTAAAAGTTTCGGCGGTCAAGCTCGAACATCGGCAAATCACCGCACAGGCGCGGGTGTTTGAGAATCAAGACGCCTTGTTAGCGGCGTTCGAGCGCGGTGAGCTTGCGGCGGAACTCGTGGGCGATTTTGTCGCGGTTATTCGCGGCCAGGGGCCGCGTGCAAATGGTATGCCCGAGCTGCATAAGCTCACGCCCACGCTCAGCCTGTTGCAAGATCGCGGCCAGCGCGTGGCACTGCTGACCGATGGCCGCATGTCGGGTGCATCGGGCAAAGTACTTGCAGCGATTCACGCGGTGCCTGAGGCGGCGGATGCTGGGCCGCTAGCGAAACTACGGGATGGCGATCTGATTGTGATTGACGGCGTCGCGGGCACATTGAACATCCAATTTGGCGCGGGATTGTCTGAAACCGATTGGCTCGCACGGCCAGCGGCGGCAATTGATGTATCGGGCAACCAATTCGGCGTTGGCCGTGAACTATTCGGCTTAATGCGTGCGCAAGTCGGCAGCGCGGAACACGGTGCCTGCGCGTTGTTTGCACCAGCTTTGGAGGCCCGCTAATGCTGGCACTCGTGGCCGACATTGGCGGTACCAATGCACGTTTTGCGTTGACTGATTTAAAAGCGCAGACGCCGGTCATTTTGCATGAAAAATCCCTGCCCGCAGCCGATTTTGCTAGCTTGCAACATGCCGCCGAGCATTATCTTAGCGGCGTTCATAGCCAGCCTAAGTTTGCGGCAATCGCCCTCGCCTCGCCGGTGTCTGGCGATGAAATACGCCTGACCAACCGAGCCTGGTCGTTTAGTCAGCGCGAATTGCAGGCAGCGCTAAAGCTGGAAAAGCTCACCGTGCTCAATGATTTTGGCGCAGTTGCGCATGCGGTTGCGGCATTTACTGAGGCGGATCGCGTTGTGCTTTATGGCGATGCGAATGCTGAGCTGACCGGCCCGATTAGCGTTATTGGCCCCGGCACGGGCTTGGGCGTGGCGCTGTTGGTTGGCGGCGCGAAATATGGCTCGGCGCTTTCTGCTGAGTGTTTTGCCGAGGCAAAACAAATGCGCGAATGGCACGTGGTGGAAACCGAAGGTGGGCACGTCAGCTATGCGCCGCTGGGTGAAGAAGAACACGCGATTGCGCGCTGGTTTAACGCGCGCTTTGGCCGCACCTCAAACGAACGTTTGCTCAGTGGCGCTGGGCTTTCGCATATCGATGCGGCACTTTCCGGTAGCGAGCACCCAAGCTTGCAGGCCGCCCAGCAACCGCTGCGCGAGGCTGCCGAGATTGTCGCCGCTGCCCTTGACGGACACGATCTGTTGGCGCGCAAAACGCTAGCGCGATTTTGTGCCGTGCTAGGCAGTGTCGCGGGCGACACCGCGCTGATCCACGGTGCACGAACCGTGGTGATTGCCGGCGGCATCGTGCCGCGCTTTATTCCGTTTTTGCGAACCAGTGCATTTCGCGAGCGTTTTTTAGCCAAAGGCCGGTTTGCGGCGTATCTGGAATCGGTGGCAATCCACGTTGTTACGCATCCGCATCCCGGCTTACTGGGTGCAGCGGTGGCGTTGCGGGCGACGCGGGAATTTTAGTCGGTCAATTTATGCCTGCGTACTTTTATTAGCCACCGCATAAATATCCGCCGCTTCCAGCACTGCACCGCATTCACCGCGCTTAGCCAAGCCAAAATGCGCAATGCCAAAGCGGGCGATATTGAGCATGGCATGGGCAACCGATTCCGTCGTCAAAACGTGTTTAGGAAATAGTCGGCGCAGCAACGGCAACAGCGGTGCGGTGACGGTGTAAAGCAGCCGGTAAGACGTGGTTTTAGAACGCGCGCCATGCAGCGGCACAATCACGCCAGGGCGAAACATCACCGCCGCCTTGAACGGCAGGCACATGAGCGCGTTTTCTGTGCGCCCCTTAACCCGCGCCCACATACTTCGGCCCTGTTCGCTGCTGTCCGTGCCCGCGCCAGAAACATAGATAAAAGTCATTTGCGGATTTAGCTTTGCCAGAAATTCGGCCACAGCCAGTGTCAGATCATAGGTCAGTTGCGTGTAACGCGCTTCGTCCATGCCGCCGGAGGACACGCCCAAACAAAAGAAGCAGGCGTCATAGCCTTGAAGCTCGGATTTAATTTTTTGAGTCGTCGGTTCGGCGAAGCTGCGCAGCAGATCTGGCAGCACCAGATCGCGCAGTTTTGCTTGCTGGATATCGCCTGCACTGCGGCCGACCGTCATGATTGAAGCCACGTCCGATGCCGCTAAACACGCACGCAACACACCCTGCCCAACCATGCCGCTGGTGCCAAAGATCAAAACATTCATGCGGATTTTCCTTGCCAATTTTGAGCACGATTTTATTAGGCGTTTAAAAACATGCCAATTCAAGACCATGCATGCGCGCTAAAGCAACATAAAATTTCTCGCTAAGCCATGCCCTGATTTCGCCAAGCGATCATCATTGGTCCAAAGCGCTGTACATTGATGGTGTTGCGCACAGGCAAGATGCAGCGCATCAGGCGTTTTCAAGCTAAATCGAGCGCGCAGTTGTGCGGCCATAAGAAACACTGATTCCGGCATGTCCAACAGCTGTAGCTGCGAAAGCGCTGTTTCAAAATAGCGTTGTAAAACTAGGTCTCCTGACTTTATTGGCTTGACTAGACACTCAAGTTTCACCAATGACGATATGGCGAATTGATGCGGGCCAAAGTGCGTCATGGCTTCGCGCATAGACCTACCCAATATTCCGTCATGTTCCACGGCATAAATCACTAGACAACTATCCAAATAAATCATTCCCACGCAGCACGTTCTTCGCTGATGCCAAGCTCGATATCTGCGTGGCTGCGTCGCAAATGTGACGGCATCGGGTTTGTTTCTAGCCACTGCAAAAACCCAGGCTTAGAAGTTTCTATTTGCACAGCTTGTGTGCGTACCAAGCGAACCACAGGTTCACCCCGGTTTGCTATAACCACCTCATCACCCGCCTGCACCAACTTGATCAGTTGAGAAAGTCGATTTTTTGCTTCTAGGATATTAACTTGCATCACTTAGCGCCAGGATGTGAACCGTGCACTTATTATAGCTGGCTAAGTTAGCCAGATCAAAGAGTTTTAACGCATTGCGGTACTCTTGAAGTAACTTAAAACTTTAAAAAGTAAACCATGAAATTTCGCACCCTCGTCATCCTTGGAATTATCGGATTTTTTGTCTGGAAACACCTCAATCCAGATCTAAGCAAACTGCGCCTGAAAGCCGGAATTGATCCGAATGACGTGGTGATGCTGAGCGTCGCAGAGTGCGGCACGATCTGCACTGATCAAGCCAAAATGATCGAAAAGCGCGGCGTACGCGTTGTCAGCCACTACATTGACAGCGATCCCGGCAAGCAGCTTTGGCAAGCCATTGGCAGCCCGAACTATTTTCCGAGCTTTCTCATTGGCAAGACGGTATTTAGCGGTGGACAACAAGATTTACGCAGTGTCTTGGTTGCGGAAATGGGGGATCGGGTGTTGCGTGCGGCCGAAAGAATTTACTTCTCCGTGCATTTCACGGAACAGAAATTACCGCTAGCCACACTTTACACCGCGCCCTGGTGCGGCTATTGCAAGGCGCTGCGCGCTGACTTGAAAGCGTCCGGTACGCCGTTCAAAGAAATCGATGTAGAAAGCCACAGCAGTCGAAGCACACTGACTGAAGTGATGGAAATCGGCGGTTATCCGGCGGTTTATTTTGGCTATGACCGTTTGAATGGTGCGCCGAGTGATTTGGCAAACCAGATTCGTAGTCGAATTGCGGCGCAGCCATCAGGCTAAGTTTGTCTCGGCTGCCGCGCGACCACGCAAAATTCGACTTCAGGCCGCTGTGCGCCTATCCTTTAGCTCCCCATTTTTTTCGGAGCCACTATGAAAATTCTCTACACCGCGCACGCCAGTTCCAGCGAAGGCCGTGATGGCCACACCAAATCCATTGATGGCGTGATTGATTTGGCCTTATCTATGCCGAAAAGCATGGGCGGCTTGGGCAAAGAAGGTGCAACTAACCCGGAACAATTATTTGCCTGTGGCTATTCCGCGTGCTTTGGCGGTGCCGTTGCCCACGTGGCGAAACTGCAAAAGCGCCCGATTGCGCATGTCGAAGTCAACGCCGACGTCTCGATTGGCTTGAAAGAAGCGGGTGGATTGGGCTTGGCAGTGACTTTGAATGTGCGCATTCCCGAGCTAAGCCGCAGTGATGCTGAAGCGTTGGTCGCCGCCGCCCATGAAGTTTGCCCGTATTCGGTTGCGACGCGCGGCAATATCGTGGTGACACTGGTAGTGCTGGATTGAACGATAGCCGCACGTCGACCGTGGCTTTAGCCGCACCGCCAAACGTGAATAAAAGCGTCAATGCCGCCGCACCTCTGTGCGCGTTGCATGACATTCCCGATGGCGGCGCGATTGAGCTTGATCACGCCGGGGATTCGCTGGTGGCGATACGCTACGGCGCGCAGGTTTATGTGTATCAGAACATCTGCCCGCATGCTGGGCGCGCGCTGAACTGGGCACCGGGCCGATTTTTGTTGAGCCTAGGCCAGCTGGTTTGCGCTGCGCACGGGGCTGCATTCAAGCCGGAAAATGGCGAATGCATAGGTGGCCCATGTCGTGGCCAGAGTTTGACCAAAGTTGCGGTGTATTTAGAGCACGATCAGGTTTACGCGCACTAATTTTGCGCAGTTAGCTCCTAGGCACCACCGCCCCAACAAACCTGTGTGGCACTTGCCCACAAACACCTGAGAACCAAGATGAACTTTATCGAATTAGTAAAACCTTATCTAACGCCAGCGCTGATGCAAAAAGCCGCCGCGTGGTTAGGTGAATCCGAATCCGGCGTCAGCAAAGCACTGTCGGCAATATTTCCGACCGTAATGGCCGCAATCCAAAGCAAGGCGGACAACCGTGGCTTTATCGAGGCGCTTGGCGGCCTGCTTGCCAGCCCGAATTTAAATGCGAGCGGCATTTTGAATGACGTAAGCAGTGTTTTTAATGCCAATAATGCCAGCAGCGGCACTGGGGAATTGGGCGCTTCGTTATTGAGTTCGCTTTTTGGTGACAAACAACAAGCACTCGGGCAAGCCATTTCGCAGCACGCGGGGATCGGCATCGGCTCGGTTGGAAAATTACTAGGTGCAAGCGCCCCGGTGCTGCTGGCGCAGTTAGAGACGCAAAGTAAAGCTGCGGGCAGTCTGGGCGCATTGATGGCACTTTTAGGCGCACAGAAATCCACGCTGATCGCGAGTATTCCTGGCGGCATTGGCGCAGCGGCGGGTTTGAGCGGCGTTAGCGCGGCAAGTGCTGCCTCCAGTTTCAGCGCTAATAGCCGCACCGAGGCGAAATCAGGCGGTTTTCCACTTTGGCTGATCCCATTGCTGGCACTGTTGGGTATCGGCTTATGGTGGTTTTTAAAGGCGGGCCCTACCCAGGAGCGCGTTAGTGTGAACCAACCGGTGCCGCCGCTTGAGTCACCCGTGCAGCAGCCAACGAACATAGACGCAGCGACGCCAGCAGTAAATACACCGGCAGTAGCAATTCCACCACCAACCGCCACAGATCCAACTGCAGTAGGGGAACTCAATGGTTTTATTGCGCGCGGTCTACCGGGCAATGTGACGATCGATATCCCAAGCGCGGGATCTGAAGCAAAAATTTTGGACTTCATTGAAGATCAAAGCCAAGTTATTGATAAGGAAACTTGGTTTGAGTTAGACCGCATCTTGTTTGATAGCGACACCGCCAGCTTGCGATCAGAATCCAGTGCGCAAATCGGCCATATCGCAGCAATATTGCAGGCCTTTCCCAACGTCCAGCTTAAAATTGGCGGGTATACCGACAACTCGGGCGACGCGGCTGGAAATCTCAAACTGTCTGCCGACCGCGCCAACTCGGTGATGAATGCCATCGCCGCGCTCGGCATAGATTCGGCGCGGCTAAAGGCCGAAGGTTACGGCCCAGAACACCCGGTGGCAGATAATGCAACAGAAAAAGGTCGCCAGCAAAATCGCCGAGTTTCGGCGCGCGTAACGGCGAAATAATGCAAGCGCAGGTGCCATTCAAACTGACGGATCGTCATTCAAACTGACGGATCGTCATCCCCGAATGTTTTAGTCGGGGATCCAGCCTGCACTTGCGCAAAGTACAGCTCATTGCAATGGTACAACGTCAAAACAAGCGCCCTGGATTCCCGCCAAAAGCACGCGGGAATGACGAACTCAGAGCGCCGCCTCATTAAACTCGAATCAGCGAAAATTACCGAGATTCCCCGTCAGTTTGAATGGCACTGTCAGACGCTAACTCCGACCGGCCTGCGATGTCAGCATGCGGCCCAAAGTCGCGCTTAACTCATCTGCCGTTGACCAACTCTGCGGCACCCTAAATGCTTGCGCGCGCACCGGGCCTCGCGTGGCAATCACCACGTTGTTAAGCCCTTCCCAATCTTGAAATGAGTGGCAATTGCCAAAAGCGCTGAAAATTTTGCCGCAGCGTTCCAGATAGCGCGGTGAAAACGGCACGAGATTAAAAACTGCGACGCCACCGGGTGCTAATGCCCGATGGCAATTGCGGTAAAAGCTAGGCGTGCAGAGAGCTTCCGGCAAACCCTCTCGGTCATAACCATCCACTAAAATCACGTCAAAATTCCGGTTTTGATAGATAAAATCGCTACCATCTGCAATGGCGATATTGAATCGGTCACTGTCTTTTGGAATCGCAAAGCTATCGCGCAACTGCACAACGTGCGGGCTTATTTCAGCAATTTGAATTTCGCAACACAGATAGTTATGGCAAAACTTCGCGAGCGAGCCACCGCCCAAGCCGATCATGGCAATGCGCTTTGGGTTTGCGTTGAACAGCAAAAACCCCATCATCATGCGCGTGTATTCCAAATCTAAGAAATACGGATCGCTCATGCGCATCGAGCTTTGCACGGCAGCATCGCTAAAATACAGGCACATATTTTCACCCTCCTCGACGATGTAGGGCGATGGATTTAAATTTCGCTCTGACATATTCACTTGCTTAGCCGGAAGTCCATGCATGCCAGAATTCGCTCAGTTTTTCAGGCGTAACATCGACCAGGCTCAACAAGGAAATCATCGCGAGCATGAGCCCAATCAGCGTTAGCCAGTGTTGCGCACGCTTTTCCCGTGCATCGTCGCGATTTTCTTCATCATGCAATAACAGTGAATGCACCGCATCCATCTGCTCGCTCAGCTCCACGTGCGATTCCCGCAAATGATTCACCTCGCTTAAACGCGCCCAGACAAAACGTAAATCCACGGTATCTAAGCGCACCGGGCGCGCAAACAAAAAACGCGCGGCAAATACCAAACTATCCCGGCGCAGTGCGCTCAATTGCGCACTCGCATCGCTTGAAGCAGGCTGCGCCGCTAATTCGGCCAAGGAATCAACGGCGCTATCAATCGCGTATTGATACGCGCGCAGCAGCGCCAAAAGCATGCAGTAGCGTTGAAATATAAAGGCGACATTAGGTGCATTACTAATCAGCGCCAGCCCACGCGGTTCAACGCTCAAACGGCGCCCGCCGCGCTCTTCAAAATCCAGTGCGGTGAGGGAATTCGTGCCACGCATGTACTTAGACGCACCCGCGACGGCTGGCGCATCGAAAGGCAAAGACTGCCAAAGCACCCGCCCGCTATCGATTAGCAAACCGGCGCTCGCACTAATGCCCAGCGCAAGCGCAAGCTCGTTGAATAATGCGTTGCTTACTTGATCCAAAGCCTCACTTTGCCTAAGCGGGCGGGAAATTACGAACATCGTGCTAGCAAATCGCGTGTCGGTGAAGAATTCTAGCTGCCAAATATCGGCGTTGGCGGAAACTTCGGCAGCTAAGCGAAAAAATCGGCAGCCCTGACGCAGTGCGTCTTTGAAGAACTTGACTTCTGCACCGCCAATCGTTAGTGCAGCGCGCGGCAAATTCAGCGTGCCCTTATAGCGAAACAGCGCACTCACCATCGTGCCATCATCCAACATTGCGGTAGCCGCCATCGCTCAGCCGCGCCGCGCCATAAACGCCAATTTCTCAAACAGATGCACATCCGCTTCGTTCTTTAATAGCGCGCCATACAGCGGCGGAATAAGCTTCTTTGCATTTTTCTCGCGCAGCAGCTCAATCGGAATATCTTCCGCAAGCAATAGTTTTAGCCAGTCCAAAAGCTCGCTGGTTGAAGGCTTTTTCTTGATCGTTGGCAACTCGCGCACTTGAAAAAACGCAGTCAGCGCTTCCCGCACCAAATCGGCTTTGAGCCCGGGAAAATGCACTTCGATAATCGCGCGCAGCGTCGTTTCATCGGGGAAACGAATGTAGTGGAAAAAGCAGCGGCGCAAAAACGCATCAGGCAGTTCCTTTTCGTTGTTGCTGGTAATAATCACCATCGGGCGATATTTCGCTTTGATGGTTTGACGGGTTTCATAGACATAGAAATCCATCCGATCCAGCTCGCGCAAAAGATCATTTGGAAACTCAATGTCGGCTTTATCAATTTCATCAATCAGCAGCACCACCCGCTCCTCAGCCTCAAAGGCCTGCCAGAGTTTTCCCGGCACAATATAGTTGGCAATATCTGACGCCCTACCCTCGCCCAGCTGTGAATCGCGCAAGCGCGCTACCGCGTCATATTCATAAAGGCCATGCTGGGCCTTGGTTGAGCTTTTGATGTGCCACTCAATCAGCGGCACCCCAAAAGCGCGCGCCACTTGCTCTGCTAGCAAGGTTTTGCCGGTGCCGGGCTCGCCTTTGATCAGCAATGGGCGTTGCAAAATAGCAGCGGCATTGACTGCAAGCTTCAGCTCGTCGGTCGCAACGTATTGATCGGTTCCAGAAAAGCGCATGTAGGATGCTCAAGCTTTGAATGCGCAAGAATATCCTAAGCGAGCGCGGGCTTGGCGCGCGATGCTTTGGTTGCGTAGCCAAATGCTAAGGCGCTCAGCTTTTAGCTTAATTTTTTGACCAGCATCCGCTAGCATCGCTGCGGCTAAATCAAATATTGAGTTTCCCATGCGCATTACCCGCGTCTACACCCCTGACTCATTGGCCCCTGAAAGCACCGTCGTGCTTTCTGCAATGCCCTCGGCGCACCTGATTAAAGTATTGCGTTTACGTGCCGGTGCCAAGGCGGTTTTGTTCAATGGTGATGGCAAGGATTATCTCTGCGAAATTTTGCTCGCCAAAGCCGAGGCAGCGCAGCTTCGAATACTCAAAGCACAGCCCGCAGCGGTAGAATCAGGCTTAAAAATAACGCTGCTTCAGGCGATTTGTCGGGGTGACAAAATGGACTGGGTGCTGGAAAAAGCCACTGAACTGGGCGTCACACACGTAATTCCTGTGCAAAGTGAGCGTTCTGAGGTGCAACTCGACACCGAACGCGCCAACAAACGCCGCGAGCACTGGCAACGCATTATTATCAGCGCCTGCGAACAATCTGGACGTGCTTTTGTGCCGCAGGTTGAAGCCCTACAGCCACTTGGGCATCGACTAAGCAGTGCAATTCATGCCGACGTTAAACTCGTGCTTGAACCGGGAGGACAGCCGCTCTCAACGGCGCGTGAGCTTGCAAGCGTCGCTCTGGCAGTCGGCCCGGAAGGCGGATGGTCTGAGCGCGATCTTGCACAACTTGCCTTAGCCGAATTTGGCCGAGTGGCAATCGGCGCTAGAGTATTGCGTACTGAAACCGCAGGAATTGCCGCGATCTCAGTGATGCAGGCGCTTTTCGGCGACTTCGCTCAGTGATTTTGCGCGCTACTGACCGTAGCCATAAAAGCTTTTCAGAATCTCCGCGCTGCCGGTATATTCCGCAGCAGTCGCAGGCACAAACTGACTAATCCGCAGTTCGCTCAGCGCTTGAAACGCGTCTTGATCTTCATGCATTTTGAGTAGCGATTCTTTAATGGCAGACTTAGTCTGTGCATCCAATGCTGCGGACGCGGAAATAGCAATGCCGGGAAATTCACGGGATTTCTGCACTTCATACATGTTTGAATACAGCGCGGTCATGCTTGAGGGCACCATCGCCGCTTTACCTTCGTCGGCGAACACCGCATCGATGGCATCGTTCCAGGTTGCAACTGTCGTGCGAATGTCGGGCTGCTGCATTGGATTTGGGAAATACTGTAAGAGCATCGCATAGCCCAAACTAGGTGCTGGCATGGTCATAATATTTTCCGCAAGCAGCGCTTTAGTATTCCCTACGCCGATATCTTCTGCACTCAGTAAACTGTAGCTGGTAGGCTCTGCGGCCCGCACCAAGGGCTCAAATTTGTAAAATTGATTCCGATAA
Source organism: Rhodanobacteraceae bacterium (assembly GCA_031409855.1). Lineage (GTDB taxonomy): Bacteria > Pseudomonadota > Gammaproteobacteria > Xanthomonadales > SZUA-5 > JANNYA01. The sequence goes on from JANNYA010000126.1 coordinate 18,012, forward strand.
TCAGTAAAGTGCGCTTCGTCAAATACCAAATCCCAGCCTTTATTACTGCGCATATCGGCCCAATAGCTCGAATAGTTTCTTGAAGTAACCAGCTCAATCTTAAATTTAGTGGTTTTTTCCAAGTACGCGATGAAGGGCTTGTAAACCTCGACTGCCTGTTCTTGGTCGTAATCCGGTTGAACTGCAAGCTTTAGGACTTTCTGCTGTGCATAAACAGGACTGGCAAGCAAAATCGCGAAGGCAATTCCGGTCAAAGTCGTTTTCATGAACTAAACCTTTTAGAGTTTTCAAGCCCAATCGGGCAGTGCAACTCTCGCATGCAATTGCTGAAGATTCCAGCCTTAAAAAGCGAATAAACTACAACTAAAAAAAAACCTTCACAGCTACTCGACACTCGCACCCTTTAATCCGTACCCACCGTGTCACAGGCCGCATCTGTGTCTTTAACTTGAATTGAAAACTTTCGCGACAAATTATTGCCTACCAACGCAAGCGCATTAAATGCTTGCGCCTGAATTATTGCGACTTCGTCGTCTGCATCGGCACAGAGATAAGTTCCGGAAACGACAGGCTGATCAAGGAGCAAAACCCTTAAACTGCGCTTGAGCACACCTTTATAGTGCAGCCGCGAAATGACTTCTTGCCCAGGGAAACAGCCTTTCTTAAGGCTTAAGCCAGCGTAGCGCTCGATACCTAACATTTGCGGCAAAAATCGCTCGCCGCCAGCGTTCCAGGGAATTTTCAATTCGATGTCACGCTGATACCAGCGCGCCAGAAAATGCTCCGGCGCGGCTTTGCTATTAAATTCAGCGCCACATCCAAGTCGACGACCATCCGCCAATTGCACACTGTTTATCTGCGCAAAGCACTCCATTGACGTCACCTCGCTCAAATCGGCTTCCGCACCAACCACACAAGTATTGGCCTGACTAACGCTAACTTTCGAACGCAGCTTGTATTTATTCAGGCCAACCAGCAAAAGCTCAGCTGTGTTTGCTGCAACGATCCAGCAAAAGCCAGCGGCAACCCGAAAAAGCCATCCCAACCCGATAACGCGCCCATTGGCCGCACACCAACTGCTCAATTGCACTGCACCCGGCGCAAGCTCGGCCACGTTTGAGCTGAGTTGCGACTGTAAAAACTTTTCCGCATCTACGCCTTCCACCAAAATTGCCGCCAAATGCGGCATTTCATACACAGGGTCAATCGCCGTCATAGCGTTAAATTCCGACAGTAAAAAAGAAGTTTCGGTTAGATTGTTGTGCTAAGGCAAAACAAGCTTGCGGGCTGATAAAACAGAGTTTACTCTCGGAGGAATATGGACATGGACGAAATCCAAAAAAACACGCTAAGCCCTGAATTTGTAGAGAAAAACTTGGATCCTGGCGTAAATCCGGGTCAGCCTGAAGTGATTCAGGATTCGCGCCCGGTCAGCTTGGTGCCGTCTGAAAGCATTTTAGAACAACCGAAAGAACTAGGTGGGCGCATCGGGCCTAACCCAACCCGATATGGGGACTGGGAGAAAAACGGGCGCTGCATTGATTTTTGAATCCAGTACCAATTCTTAAGTGCTTGCAAGTTAATTCTTCGCACGCACACGAAACTAAGTTTTTACTTAATCTTTTGCCTTAAATTTTAGCTCAAGGATTCGACATGGCCTCCGAGGCGCAACTTAAATCATCTAGCCACGCGAAACGTCCGCTATCCCCGCATTTGCAGGTTTATAAACCGCAGCTCACCAGCATTATGTCGATCATACACCGGGGCACTGGGGTCGCACTTTGCGCGGGCGCTGTACTGATTGCAATTGGACTGCTTGCGCTCGCTGATGGCTACGAATCGTGGACGTATTTTCGCGCGCAGTGCGGCGAGATTTGGGGCAAGCTGATTATTGCCGCGTTCTTGCTGTCATTGGTTTATCACTGGCTAAACGGGCTACGCCATCTAGGTTGGGACGCGGGCTACGGGTTAGACATCTCAAAGACCTATGTCACCGGAAAACTGGTGTTGGTTCTTTTTGCGGTCATTAGCGCAGCACTGCTGTATTTTGGATTGAGGAGCACGACGTGAGCAAAAGTTCAGGAAGCCTACAATCACCGCTCGGCCAAGTGCGTGGCTTGGGCTCGGCCAAAGAAGGCGTAGGACACTGGTGGCATCAGCGCCTGACCGCGATTGCACTCGCCCCCCTATCCATTTTGTTTGTCTGGCTGGTGTTGCATTTACTGAACGCGGATTACGACGTGGTGCGCGCAACGATTGCACAGCCCTACGTTGCCGTTTTGTTGATGTGCTTTATGGTCAGCTTGTTCTATCACGGTCAACTAGGCCTGCAAACAATCATTGAAGACTATATCCATCATCGGGCGCTGGAATTGACGCTGCTGATTTTGGTGAAGTTTTCGGCGCTATTGTTTTCGGTGGCTAGCGTGCTCGCAATTGCGCGCATTGCTTTGACTAATTCTTAAGGTAAACAAGATGACAACCGCTTACAAACTGCAACACCACAAATATGACGTGATCGTGGTCGGCGCTGGCGGCGCTGGCTTACGCGCAACGATGGGATTGGCGGCAAAAGGCCTGCAAACTGCCTGTATCAGCAAAGTTTTCCCGACCCGCAGCCACACCGTGGCGGCGCAAGGCGGCATGAGTGCGGCACTCGGCAATATGGGCGAAGACAATTGGCGCTGGCACATGTTTGACACCATCAAAGGCTCGGATTGGCTGGGCGATCAAGACGCCATTGAATACATGTGCAGGGAGGCCATTCCTTCAGTGATTGAGCTTGAACATTACGGCGTACCTTTTTCACGCACCGAAGAAGGCAAGATCTATCAGCGCCCGTTTGGTGGCATGACCACGAAATACGGCGAGGGCCCACCGGCACAGCGCACGTGTGCTGCGGCTGACCGCACTGGTCACGCTATTTTGCATACCTTGTATCAACAATCGCTGCGGTTTGATGCGCGGTTTTTTATCGAATACTTTGCAACCGATTTAATCATGGAAGGCGGCGAGTGCCGTGGCGTCATCGCTTGGGATTTGGCCGAAGGCACGCTGCACGTATTTCGGGCGCACGCGGTTATCCTGGCCACCGGTGGTTACGGCAAAGCCTATTTTTCCGCCACGTCAGCCCACACCTGCACGGGCGATGGCAATGGCATGGTCTTGCGCGCCGGTTTACCGCTGCAAGACATGGAATTCGTGCAGTTTCATCCGACCGGGATTTACGGTGCGGGCGTATTGATTACCGAAGGCGCGCGCGGCGAAGGCGGCATTTTGCGTAATTCGGCGGGCGAGCGCTTCATGGAGCGCTATGCACCGAGCGTAAAAGACTTAGCTCCACGCGATATGGTTTCCAGGTTCATGACCAAAGAAATCCGTGAAGGTCGAGGTGTAGGCCCGAACAAGGACCATATTCATTTACATCTGCAGCATTTAGGCCCAGATGTATTGCACGAGCGCCTGCCCGGTATTTCTGAGTCAGCGAAAATTTTTGCGGGCATCGACGTCACCAAAGAGCCGATTCCAGTATTGCCCACCGTGCACTACAACATGGGCGGCATTCCCACCAATTATCACGGCGAAGTCGTGCATAAAGTCGGCGATAACCCGGATGTTGTGGTGCCGGGCTTATTCGCGGTCGGCGAAGCGGCGTGCGTGTCGGTACACGGGGCGAATCGCTTGGGTTCAAACAGCCTGCTTGATTTAATTGTCTTCGGGCGCGCCGTAGCGAATCGCTGCAACGATATTTTCAAGCCGAATCAGCCGCATAAAGAACTACCGGCATCGGCCTTCGATCCGGCTTTGGATAATTTCGACAAATTACGCAATGCCAGCGGCAGCACCTTAACCGCGGAGTTACGTCTGAACATGCAAAAGACGATGCAGTCTGATGCCGCCGTTTTCCGCACCAGCAAATCACTGCTGGAAGGCTGCGAAAAAATGGACGGTATTTATCGCGGTTTTGAAGACGTGAAAGTGCTTGATCGCAGTTTGATTTGGAACTCGGATTTAGTCGAAACGCTGGAATTACAAAATCTGCTTGGCAATGCGCAGGCAACGATTGTGTCAGCAGAAAACCGCAAAGAAACCCGGGGCGCACACGCGCACGAAGATTTTGAAAAGCGCGACGACGTCAACTGGATGAAGCACACGCTCAGCCATGTGAATGTTGCCACCGGCAAAGTTTCTATCGACTACCGCCCGGTGCACATGAATACCATGACCAGCGACGTTGAGTCGGTGCCACCCAAAGAACGGAAATACTAGTCACCGAATCACAAGGCAAGCTATGAAAAAGTCAACGAAATCAGGCGGTTCTAAATTAGTCGGCAAAGCTAGTGCGGGTAGCGCAAAGCCAGTGCTTAGCGCGGCAAGTCGGCGCGAGCAGCTCGGTAAAAGGGGTGGCGATTTGGCACGCTTTGCCCAGCCGCTTAAAGCCAAAGTTGCTGCCGCTGCCAGTCCCGCACCCACTTCCACTTAGGACGAGGAATCCAAAATGGCTGAATTTACGCTCCCAAAAAATTCCAAACTGACCAAGGGCAAGCACTACCCTGGCACCGGCGGAACGCGCATCAAGCAGTTTAAAATTTATCGCTGGAACCCGGATGATGGCGCGAATCCACGTACCGACACTTATGAAGTGGATCTCGATAAATGCGGGCCAATGGTGCTGGATGCGCTGATTAAAATTAAGTCAGAAATCGACCCAACACTGACGTTCAGACGTTCGTGCCGAGAAGGTATTTGCGGCTCGTGCGCGATGAACATTGATGGCACCAACACTTTGGCATGTACCAAAGCCTGTGATGATGTCAAAGGCGAGATGAAAATCTATCCCTTGCCGCACATGCCCGTGATTAAAGACTTGGTGCCAGATCTGACGCATTTTTACGCACAATACGCCTCGATCAAACCGTGGATCACCACGCAAACTCCGGCACCGCCGGATCGCGAACGCCTGCAAAGCGTGGAAGACCGCGCCAAAATCGACGGCTTGTACGAATGTATCCTCTGCGCGTGCTGCAGCACCTCGTGCCCCAGCTACTGGTGGAATGGCGACCGTTATTTAGGCCCGGCGGTGTTGCTGCAAGCGTATCGCTGGATTGTCGATTCGCGCGACGATTCCACCGGTGAGCGCTTGGATAACCTTGAAGATCCGTTCCGGCTGTATCGCTGCCATACGATTATGAATTGCGCCAAGACCTGCCCGAAAGGCTTAAACCCAGCGCGCGCGATTGCTGAAATCAAAAAGTTAATGGTGCAGCGGCGCGCGGTTTGATGAAGTCAGGGCGATCCATGCTTTGTTGCTAAAGCGCCGAACACGGCTATTATTCAAACACGGTCGTTATTCAAACACGGCCGTTATTCAATCATGTGTTGTTCGTCATCCCCGAATGTTTTAGTCGGGGATCCTGCACTATAGCTCACAAGACAGCTAAATGAGCCCACTGGATTCCCGCCAAAGGCGCGCGGGAATGACGAACATAGCATTGTCACCCACCCAATTCGGGCCATAGAAAGTCAAGTCGCCTAATTAGCTTGAATCGCGCCCATTAGTGAACTTTGGTCGTCCGCCGCAAACATCGCTTCCGCCCGCTGAAATAGCACCCACGACGTCGCAATATATTTATCGCCATCGCGCGGCTTGTTGCCACGGTGCGTGTGCGTAAATGCGGTCGGTGCAATAAGCAAGGCCCCGGTTTTAGGCTTTATCTTGCGATCTTGGTGGAAAAATTCGGTTTCACCATCTCCAAAATCTTCATTGAGATAAAGCGTCCAAAGCAAGGTGCGGTGTAGCGTTTCAGCCTTTGCATCACGCGGGAAATGTTCGCAATGCCAATACGGGTAGCCGCCCTGCCCTGCCGTGTAGTGCTGAATATTGATCGCGCCGGGGCGCAGGAGCCGCAAAATTAATTGATTCAGGGCGGCATCGTCGTGTTGAAACAGACCAGCGGCATCCATGCGTTTTGACGCACCGTTTGCGTCGGTGCTTGCAAGCATAAGTGGCGCCAACAAAACATACGGATACTTTCGTACGTAGGCACGCAGGCATTTGAGCAATGCCCCATTGAAAACAGAAACGAACTCGGCCCATTCAGGCAATACCGAAATCGCCAAATCTCGACTATTTTTCAACTCTGGGTAAACACCGCCGCCCACTTCACCGGGTTGCGTCTGCCCGCTTTGTGCAAAATTCTTGATCGCCAGCGCGCAGACTTCTGGAGCCAGCGCAGCTTCATAGACTTCTATGAAATCGGAGTCGCTTGTCATCAGCTTAAACACGCAATTGGGTGGGCCAGTTTAGCGCATACACTCTTTCTGAAATGAGGCTGGACTTAGTTGCAGACCGTTTTCCCCATGCGCACCCGCCCGGCATTCGATATCACCACCGAAAGCCCATCGTTACGCCCTGGAGCGCAAACAGCCAAAGTTTGGTTGCTGCCACCAGATCGGCCATCAGGGCCAAAACTGGTCAGCCGACGACTTCCCTCGACGTTTAAATTTTTGAAGGCATCGGGGCTGAATTGCGTAAGCAGCCTTTCGCTACTTTCGCGCTGGCGATTGCGGTTGGCATCCACGAATACCAATGCGCCACCAAGCCAAGCACCGCTGCAACGTTCACCTTCTGCGCTCGCGCAAACCACGACATGTACACGACGCGTGATGGCCTCGGTGCGCGCCAGCTGAAACGCGGTAAACAAGCCATTGCGCGCACTGCTGATCCGCGCATTTTGCGTGACGGTAGAAAATTGCGGCACCGCAATACCAAAAAGTATAGCCGCCACGGCAATTGTGATCATTAGCTCGATCAAAGTAAAACCGCGTGGTTTTTTGTAGCAACGCTTCATGGTGCCATCCTGCTGTTTAGATGGCACACTTTGACGGCATTTGCGCTGCCGCTAAATCAGCGCGAACCGTAAATCGCCTCAGATTAATCTGAGTTTTTACCCCCCGCCGAAAAAGGATTCCAAATGAGTATCGTTGTCGTCGGCAGCTACGTGCAAGATTACGTTTGGCAAGTTCCAGCCCTACCCGCATTGGGGGAAAGCCGCATTGGCACATTTTTTACCGGCCCCGGCGGCAAAGGCTTTAATCAGGCGATTTGCTGCCATCGCCAAAGTGTCGCGACGCTGTTTATTGCGTCTATCGGCAACGATGCCGCCGCACTCAGCGCGCGTGCAACCGCGCAGGCAAGCGGATTAAATTGTGTATGGCATGTTTCAGATGCACCCACAGCAGCTGCGTCCGTGGTCGTTGCCAGCGACGGCAGCAATCTAATCTGTGTCGCGCTCGGCGCCAACCTAAGCCTAACCCAAGCCATAGTTGCTGAACAAAGCGCGGCGATTAGGCAGGCCAAAGTGTTGCTGACACAACTGGAAACCAATCTATCGGCAAGTTTTGCCGCGCTAACGCTCGCGCGCGCGGCGGGCGTGCTGACGCTACTCAACCCAGCGCCAATCAACCCATTGGTGACTCATGAGCTGATTGCCTTGGCAGATGTTTTGAGCCCGAATGAGACTGAGTTTGCGCACCTACTAAAAACACTGCATGACGTTGAATTACCGCCAAATTGGTGGCGCGCAGCAGATGCGGAGTTGCACACCTGGGCGCGTGTACTCAGCAAGCAAACCGTGGTGATTACGCTTGGCGCCGAGGGTGCATTTGTTTCGCATGCGCCGCAGCAGTTGCGCGGTGATTCCGAGCCTTACTATCGGGTATCAGCACTTCCCGCGAACGCGATTGACAGCACCGGTGCCGGGGATGCGTTTAATGCGGGCTTGGCGGCCGGACTCGTCAAATATGCTGATCAGAGTTTTTTAGGCGCAGTGAATTACGCGACGCAGGTCGCAGCACTGAGCGTTGAACGTGCCGGCGCGGCGCTGGCGATGCCGACCGCCGAGGAAGTTCGGGCACGTTGGAGTTAATTCGACTGCAGCTGCGTTTCCGCATTCGGAAACTCAATACGCTCATAAATATCCGCCAAACTGAGCGCCGTTTCTGGGCAATCCAAGGGAATCGAATCGCTTGGTGAGGCATAGCTTTCAAACAACCATTGCTGATTGGAACGCCGATAAACATCTACTCGCACTTCATTCTGACTAATCAACACATACGCTTTAAGTTCGGTGATCTGCCGATAGTTATAAAGTTTCTCGCCGCGATCAATGCGCTCGGTACTGTCAGATAACACTTCAATAATTAAGCACGGCGCGGTTTTTAAGTACGGGTCCGTATCCGTTGCGTCACAAGCCACCATCACATCCGGGTAGTAAATCACTTGATCGATTTTGACGCGCATATCGCTGATGTAAGGCGTGCAGTGACTGCCTTTACAAACGCTATGCATGTGTGCAAACACATTTCCGCCAATACGATTATGCCGCTCGGAAGCACCCGCCATCGCAAAAATCTGCCCAGCGGCAAACTCGTGTTTGACCGTACTTTTTTCCTCAAATGCCAAATACTCTTGAATGGACATTTGCGGACTTAGTTGGGCTTGTGCGGACATAAATCCTCCAAAATTCGCTTTATTGAACAGAACTCAAGCCGCTAAATCATTTTGCAACACCACCCGATAGCGCGCTTTACCTGATCGCAAATGCTCCAAAGCATCATTGACGCGCGAGAGCGGGAAATTCTCGGTCACCGGGTTAATACTGTGACGCGCGCAAAACTCGAGCATGGTATCGACTGTGGCCGGGCTGCCAATAGGCGAGCCAGAAATGGAGCGCTGGCCCATTAACAAGGGGAAGGTGTTGATCGCCATTGGCTCCAACACCGCACCGACGTGATGTAAGCGGCCCTTGGGTTTCAGTGCCGCGATGTAGCTATTCCAGTCGAGGCCGACATTGGTGGTGTTTAAAATGAAATCGAAGCTGCCAGCGGCTTTGGACAAGGCACCGCCATCGCGCGAGTTCAGCGTGCGATGCGCGCCCAATTGCAGCGCTTCTTCACGCTTTGCATCGCTGCTGGTGAACGCGGTGACATCACAACCCCAAGCGCGCAAAAATTTCAGCGCCATGTGCCCTAGCCCGCCGATACCAATCACCGCAACGCGATCCGTCGGCTGCACGCCAAACTGCACAATCGGATTAAATACAGTAATGCCACCGCAAAGCAGTGGCCCAGCGCTGGCCGCATCTATTCCTTCAGGCAAAGGCGCCGCCCACAGCCAATGCGAGCGCACGCGTGTGGCAAAACCACCATGACGTCCAACGATGGTGGCTTGAGTTTTGCCACAAAGATTTTGATCGCCCGACAAACAGGGCGAACACGCGCCACAGCTAGACGAATTCCAGCCCAAACCGACGCGATCACCCAATTTCAGGCGCTTTGCCTGTGACCCAAGCGCCACCACGCGCCCGACAACCTCGTGCCCGAGCACCAAAGGATAGGCGGAAAAGCCCCACTCGTTGTCCAGCATTGACAGATCACTGTGGCAAATGCCGCAGCTTTCTACCGCAATTTCGACGTCTTCATCTCCAAGTGCGCCGGGCGTATATTCAAATGCCTGCAGCGGCGCTTTCGGTGCGGTGGCGGCAAAGGCTTTAATCGGGGTAGTCATTAAAATTTACTCAATTTGGCTATGGGACTATCTGGTGCTTGGATGATAGCTTTTGCGCCACCGAAATGGGCTTGCAAAGCGTAACTGTAAAAACAGACTATCATGCATGTATGCAAAAACACTTCAATACTGCGGGCCCGAGCACCTCAGAGCTGCACTATCTGCTTGATCCACTTAGCCGAATTGAGTTGGCAACTTTGTTGCCACTGATCCAGCAACATCGATATTTCGTCCTGCACGCACCCCGTCAAACGGGTAAAACCACCTGTTTGCTGGCCTTGCGCGATGCTTTGAACGCAGTCGGCGACTACTCGGCGATTTACGTCAATATAGAAACAGCGCAGGCAGCGCGCAATGACGTGAATGCGGCTTCACAAGCAATCCTGTCCAAACTTGCGCAACAGGCGCAAACGACGCTGAATTTAGAGAGCATCGAGGAGCAACGCGAACAGTTGCTGGCGCGCGGAGCCTTCGACGCGATTGGGTCTGCTTTGCGATTATTGGCAAGCACGGCAGCGAAACCGGTCGTGCTATTCCTTGACAAAGTCGACGCCTTAGTCGGCGACTCTTTAATCTCCCTTTTGCGCCAAATCCGCGCCGGCTATACCGACCGCCCAAAATACTTCCCGCAAACCATCGTTTTATGCGGCGTGCGCGATGTGCGTGACTACCGCATGACGCTATCCGACGGTGAAGTGATCACCGGCGGCAGCGCTTTTAATATCAAGGCGGAATCGCTGCGCTTGGGCGATTTTAGCGAGGCTGAAATTCGTGCGCTTTATCTTCAGCACACCCACGCTACCGGCCAAAGTTTTAGTGAATCTGCACTCGCGCTCGCCTGGCATTTAACGCGCGGTCAGCCGTGGTTAGTGAACGCATTGGCCGAACAAGCGGTTTGGAAAACCAAAGGAAATTTAGATCGAAGCATAGAAATTGATGCGGAAAAGCTGCGCGCAGCATCAGAAACACTGATTTTGCGCAACGATACGCACCTAGATCAGCTCAGCGACAAACTGCGCGAACCGCGTGTGCGCGCGATTATTGAACCGATGTTGCTAGGCTTTGGCATTGACGCAAGCGAGTCAGATGAGCAGTATTTGATTGATTTGGGTTTGGTGCGACGCATCGATGGTCGGAAAAACCTAGTCCCGGCAAATGCGATCTATGCCGAAGTATTGCCACGCGTCTTAAACTCATTAACCCAGGCATCGCTCGATGCAGAGCACATTCGTTCAAGCTGGAAAGACGCATCAGGCAGATTGAATCCCCGCCAGTTTCTACTCAATTTCCTCGATTTCTGGCGTAAAGATGGCGAACCGATGATGCGCACCGTGCCCTACCACGAGGCTGCGCCGCATTTGGTGTTAATGGCCTATTTGCAGCGGGTGATCAATGGCGGTGGGGGAGGCAGCGCGCTTAGCTCGCATGCGAGCTGCGCTGCTGAGCGGGCGCACACGGATGTGCGCACAGGAGTAGCCGAAGCAGGATGCGTAGGCCGAATCGAGCGCGAATATGCGGTGGGTTCCGGGCGGCTGGATTTATTGCTGGTTTACGGCGATCAGCAAATGGCGATTGAGGTCAAAGTATGGCGCGATAAACGTCCAGATCCACTCATTGATGGAATGGAGCAAATCGAACGCTATTTGGCGCGATTAAATTTAACCAGCGGTTTTCTAGTGCTGTTTGATCAGCGCACCAGCGCACCTGAGTGGGAGCAGCGCATGTCCGTCAGTGAGGTGAAAACTGAAGCTGGACGGGATGTTATGGTGTTGCGCGGCTGAGCACGCGCGCCAGCGAATATCAGCCCGCCCCAGCCATCAACTCCCGCCCAATCAACATCTGCCTGATTTCATTGGTACCCGCACCGATCTCATAAAGCTTGGCGTCACGCAGTAAACGCCCGGTCGGGTAATCATTAATATAGCCATTGCCGCCCAGGGATTGAATCGCTTCTAAAGTGATCGCCACCGCTGAGCGCGAAACATGTAGCAGGCAGCTAGCGGCGTCAACGCGCGATTTGATGCCGCTGTCGTAATCGCGGGCGACTTGATAGGCGTAGGCGCGGCTTGAAGCAAGCATGGTGTACATATCAGCAAGTTTGGCCTGCATGATGCCAAAGCTGCCAATCGGCTGATCAAACTGTTTGCGTTCGCGTAAATACGGCAAAGTGATATCGAACGCTGCCTGCATTAAGCCGATTGGCCCACCAGACAGCACCAAGCGCTCGGTATTCAACCCGCTCATCAGCACTTTGACTCCCTGATTCACTTCGCCCAGGACGTTTTCAACCGGTATTTCGCAATTTTCAAACACTAGCTCACAGGTATTGGAGCCGCGCATGCCCAGTTTGTCGAGCTTTTGCGCGGTGCTAAAACCCTTCATGCCCTTTTCGACGATGAACGCTGTCATCGTGCGCGAGCCATTTTCTTTGCCGGCCGTGCGCATATAAACCACCAGCGTACTGGCCTCAGGGCCATTGGTGATCCACATTTTATTGCCATTCGCGAGCCAAACATCACCCTGTAACACCGCGCGACACGCCATCGAACCGACTACATCAGAACCGGCCCCCGGTTCGCTCATCGCCAGCGCACCGACGTGTTCGCCACTGCATAATTTTGGTAAATACTTTTCCCGCTGCGCGGGCGTGGCGTTATTAAATAGATTTTGCACGCACAGATTCGAGTGCGCACCATAGCTCAAACCAACCGAGCCTGACGCACGTGAAATTTCCTCCAGCGCGACCAAATGCGCGGTATAGCCCAACTCCGAGCCACCATATTCGCTGGGCAAGGTGATTCCCAGCAGGCCCATATCGCCTAACTTGCGCCACAAATCAGTCGGGAAAGTATTGCTGCGATCAATCTCATCCGCACGCGGGGCAATTTCGCTTTCCGCAAACTTACGCACGCTATCGCGCAGCAAATCCAGATCAACGCCCAAGGAAGGAATGCGCATAGGAATCGAAACCAAATAATGAAATGGGGTTAAGTATGCCAGCGGGCGATGCAACTCGCATAAAAATCGCTAGAGGGGTTGGGGCGCGCTGGCTAGGCAGCGCTTGTTTGCCGTGTCGCCTTGCGGCGAGACTTGTTTGCCGTGTCGCCTTGCGGCCGGATTTGTTTGAAAAACACTTGCACACGCCGAACGACGGTTTCAGACTAAGGCACTTAACTAGTCATCTTTTGGAGTTCCCATGCCCCTAGGCCGTGCCCGCCGGATTGGCATTTTTGTTTTGACCGCGTTCCTAGTATTGGTGAGTGTCGGATGTGATGACACGGCAACCGTTGCTGCGCAAAAAACCATCAGCGTCCCCAGCACGGATCAAGACGTGGAATGGAAACAGTTTGTTGATGATGTCGCGAGAAGCAAAAGAATTAAGGGCAAAACAAAGTCCATTTATGTGCGCTTTTTAGCCACCACGGAAGACACCAAAGGCCATTTGCGCGATACGCAGCAGTCTTTTAGTCGAGGCGTGGCACCCGGCACACTGATGGTGTTTGGCTCGTACAATTCACGCAATATGGCGGATTTGCTGGTCGATGCATTCAACACCGAATATATCGACGGCAAACTGAGTGGTGCGCGTTTGGTGTTTGTCGGGCAACGCACGGACGAGGGGCGAGTTAAAGCCGCCTCGGTTAAATCTGGCGTTACTTTTGAGTTTTATCCGGTTGATTGATCAACGAACAGCGGGCGCACTGCTTGCGGTTTTTGCCCTGGCAGTGTTTTTGCCAACCCAGATTCACGCGGCACGTAACAAAATTTACAGCTGCGACGATGCGACGGGAACACGCGTTTTTCAAGATCAACCCTGTGGCACCCACTTAAAACCTTGGGAGCGCGATTTAACTGATCGCACCCGTTGGACGAACCCTGTCCGCACCCGCGGTGGTTGCGCTGTGCGTTCGCCAACGGTTGCCCTGACGTGGTTGCGCGTCGATGCACCGATTACTTTTGATGGCGGCGTGGCCTTGGTTCTGAACGCCGACGAGTCTGGCACGGCCGCAGCCATCGTTGTCGAAGCGGCTTGGCCTAGGAACGATCAAGCTGAAGCCACCACAGCAACCACAAATTCCGACACAAATGCGCGAACCGTTCGCACTGAGCTTGTCGAAGTGCCACCGAAGCTTTCCACAAATGTTCATACCAGCCGCCGCCTAGAACTTTCCGGAAATATCGCCGCTCAAGCCATAGTTCCCGATGGCCATAGCGAATTTGTCGTCGATAGCATGGACGACCCGACACGCATGCGCTATGGCTATCGGCAAACGTCTGGTTTGCTACGCGCGCTAAAGAAAGCCGCTGCGCTAAAATTTCGGCTGACGCTGCGCAGCCCCGAGGTTTCCGTGATCAGCGCCAGCCTTGAACTCAATGGACTGGATGCTGCCGTGGATGCGCTTAATAGGTGTGCTGAGCGCTGAGTCCATAGCAAACGGGCGATCCTTTTGTGATTGATGCGAGTAATGCTGATTTCGCATAAGCTCGAACTTTGCTCTATTCGACCTAGACCATGTTGCTAATCATTAGAAACTGGACCAAAACGCTAATTTTGGCGTTCTTGATCATCCCAATTGCCGCAAGCGCTGCGACGCTAGCACCTGCTCAATACAAAGCTGGCGCTACGGCAAAATATGACGCAAGCGCAGTGCAGCAAAGCTATGTGGGCCTCGCTGGTGGCCTGTATAGCAATGCGCTGGGTGCCGCTTTAGCGTTATCCAAAGCCATCGAAGCCTTAGGTAATGCGCCCGATGCAAAGGCCTTGGATGCAGCGCGTAGCGCATGGATCAACGCGCGCACTAGCTATCTGGCCACCGCCGCATTTCGTTTTTATGGCGGGCCGATCGATGGACAAAAAAGCGCAAGTCGAGCGGCTGGCCCAGAGTTGGCGCTAAGCAATAACTTTCGCACGATTGAAACAGCGCTGTGGGGCAAGGGCAAACGCGCAGGTTTAAGCACCACCGCAAAAGCTTTGCACAGCGATTTAGCTTTCGTGTTGAAAGAGTGGGACCCAATTCGGCGCACTGGCTATGCGCAAGAATTTCTGCAGCTCGACGGCCCGGAAGCGATTGGACGCATGCTGCGTGGACTAGGCATGCAGGCCCTAGAACTGGCGAAAAGGCCGCCCAGCGATACGCGCAGCAATGAACTCGCCGCTATTTTGCTGGGCGTGCAAAGCATTTGGCACGCAAAGTTGAACAACATCACTGCGCCAAGTATCGAGGCGCTGCTGGCAAAAATCGATCCGAATACGGCAGCAGCGGTCAGTAGCGCGCTGGCAAGCGCGCAAACGCAAGCGAATGCGAAGGATCCGGCCTTACCCGCAACCTTGCAAAAACTGATCCTCGCTATTGCCAACGCGGGAACCAAGTTGGGTGTGGCGATCAACATTAATTAGCGCTTGCTATCAGATGTTGCGGCGAGGGTTGCTGATGATGCTGCAGCGGCGATTTTTAATACTGACCATCGGGCTCGCGTTGCTTGCTGGGCTTGCCCTGCTGATTACCCGTAATATCAATTCGCCCACATCGCACAAAACAACGGCGGGCGAGTATTTGTATGACGCCAATCACGTTACTTTTAGCCACCCGGCACCGGCGCTAAACGCGAAACAGCGGCAGATATTTAATCTAGGCAATCGCATATTCAACACGAACTGGACAGCCGCTAGCGATGCAAAAACTGGGTTTGATGGCCTAGGCCCGCTCTACAACCGCGCCTCGTGTGCTGCCTGCCACATGCGCGATGGCCGCGGCCAGCCGCCAAATGACGCAACTAAAAGCAGCGCGCAACCGCCACTTTCGATGCTGATACGCATCAGCATCGCCGGAAATGTGGTGCACGGCGCACCTAAGCCCGTGCCGGGCTATGGCTTACAAATTAACGACCAAGCCCTACCCGGCCTAACGCCTGAAGCCAGCGTCGCGCTGACTTGGCACGAACTGCCCGGCACGTATGGCGATGGTGAAAACTTTAGCCTGCGCGCACCGACGATTAAGCTTCGCAAGTCAGGCTATGGCACCTTGCCAGCCAATATCCTGACTTCCGCCCGCGTTGCACCGGCCGTGTTCGGGCTGGGCTTGATTGAGGCACTCAGTGATGCCAGCATTTTGGCGCTGGTAGATCCAAACGATGTTAATAAAGACGGCATTTCCGGGCGCGCGAATACGGTTTACTCCCGCCAAATGCGCGCAATGGCCCTCGGGCGCTACGGCTGGAAGGCGAATGTCGCGACTTTGACCGATCAAACGCAGGACGCGGCACTCTTCGATATCGGGCTTAGCTCCGCGCACTATCCGCAGCAAAATTGCGAGCCGGAGCAAATCGCGTGCAGACGGGCTAAAACTGGCAGTGGTCCCGAGCTTTCCCGCGCTTTCACCGAAAAACTGACCCGCTACGTGCAAATGCTGGGCGTGCCCAAGCCGCGTCCAGCAACCCTTGAAAGTACACGCGGCGAAGCGCTGTTTCGCGACTTTCAATGCGCTGCATGCCACATCGTATCCAGCACCACGTCAACGCATTCCAGCCTGAGCTATTTGCGCAATCAAGTTTTTCAACCCTACACCGATCTTTTACTGCACGACATGGGCGAAGGTTTGAGCGATCACCGCCCCGATTTCGCGGCAAGTGGCGCGGAATGGCGCACCGCACCACTTTGGGGTATTGGGCTAATCCCGGACATTAACGGACACAGTTTTTATCTGCACGATGGCCGTGCACGCGGCATAGCCGAGGCATTTTTGTGGCACGGCGGTGAGGCGCAGTCAGCGAAAGAACGCTTTCGCAACGCAAGCAGCGCTGATCGAAAGGCGCTGATTGCGTTTGTGAATCGGCTGTAGAATGCGCGACGCATGAAAACCAGTGCCGGCGCTGCTATTGTTGCGCCCTATGCAAATACTTAGCTGGCATCGCCGCAACTTAATCAAGCTTCATAGTTTCCCGCGCTTTCTGTGGACGCGCTTTTGGGACGACCAGTGCTTTGAAGCGGCGGGTGCGCTCGCCTACACCACCATGCTGGCGATGGTTCCCTTAGGCGCGGTTAGCCTGTCTATTATTTCGGCATTTCCGCAATTTCAGACCGTTAAAGAGCAGCTGCTGGAATTTATCTTCACGCAGTTTGTGCCCAGCGCAGGCATTTCCATCAAGCAATACATTGAGCCACTTTTTGACCGTGCGTCATCACTGACGATTCCGGGCGTGATCGCGCTGATGGTTTCCGCTGTGCTGATGATGAATTCGATTGAAACCACCTTTAATCGGATTTGGCGTTCACCTACGGCGCGCCCACCAATGGCGCGTTTCGTGGTGTTTTGGGCAGCATTGACGCTCGGGCCGCTGTTGCTTGCGGCGTCACTCGCAATGACCGGCTATGCGCGCAGCCTGCCGATGCTGCAAAAGGCGGCAACTCAGGCGGATGAGCTGGGTGCCACCTCCTGGGCGCTAGGCTTCGTGCCCGTATTGATCGAATTTATTGCCTTCACACTAAGCTATGTGATCGTGCCGCACCGGGAAGTGCTCTGGCGCCACGCCGCAGCCGGTGGTTTGGTGGCAACAATTTTTTTTGAAATCGCCAAACGCGGCTTCGTTTGGTATGTCGCGGCGTTCCCGGCGACACGCCAAATTTATGACGCATTGAGTTTGTTACCGGTATTTATACTGTGGCTGTACGTACTTTGGCTGATTGCGCTATTAGGCGCCAGTTTCGCCGCCAGCCTTGCGGCCTACCGCTTTGAGCGCGACCAACCGCCGGTACCGCCTGACGAATGGCTGCCCTTGGCCTTGCGCGTGTTGGGCCAACTCAAACAAGCGCAACAGCGCGGCGATGGCATGAGCAGCGCCGATTTGAAAGAACGCATAGCGAATCTGACCGACGACTTATTGCAGCGGTTTTTAGCCGATTTTGATGCGCTCAAGCTCGTGCAACGCACCGAGCTAGGCCGCTGGGT
>JANNYA010000127.1:0-11194 GCA_031409855.1 Rhodanobacteraceae bacterium
CCAATTAGAAAATCCGCTGCGCGTCGTCGTCGATGCCGGTAACGGCATTGCTGGCGGCATTGCACCAAAACTATTGCAGTCTATCGGCTGCGAAATTGAAGAACTGTACTGCGAAGTCGATGGCAATTTCCCACACCATCACCCCGACCCATCAGACCCGAAAAATCTTAAAGACTTAATCGTGGCGGTGAAGCAAATGAATGCCGATATCGGCGTAGCGTTTGATGGCGATGGTGATCGTTTGGGCATCGTGACGCGCAGCGGCAAAATCATCTATCCAGATCGCATGCTGATTCTGTTCGCGCGTGACGTGCTTTCGCGCGTGCCAGGTGCAAGCATTATTTATGATGTCAAATGCACGGGTGCCTTAGCGCCCGCAATCCGTTCGGCCGGCGGGGTACCGGTGATGTATAAAACTGGGCACTCGCTGATTAAAGGCAAGATGAAAGAGCTTGATGCCGCACTTGCCGGTGAAATGAGCGGGCACTTTTTCTTCAAAGAACGCTGGTTTGGTTTTGATGATGGCATGTATGCGGCGTGTCGGCTTTTAGAGATTTTGGCGGCCAGCGGCTTAGATGCAGATGATTTATTCGACGACATCCCCGACGCGGTCAGTACGCCGGAATTGAAAATTGAGATGGAAGAAGGCGCGCACTATCGGTTTATTGAGCGCTTTATTAAGTCAGCCAAATTTAGTGGTGCACGCATCACCAGTATCGATGGCATTCGCGCCGACTTCGATGACGGCTGGGGCTTGGTGCGCTGTTCGAACACAACGCCGTGTTTAGTGCTGCGTTTTGAAGGCACCGACGATTTAGCACTAAAGCGCATTCAAGAGCTATTCAGAGCGCAAATCCTCATGTTAGACAAATCACTTAAGCTGCCGTTTTGATATGAATAACTGTCGAACTTCGTTAGAAAGCAACCATCAAGTTCTCTATGTTTCTGGTGAAGTTGACCTAAGTTGGAGCCAACAGGTGCGCAAGGCCGTGCTAGAAGCGCTGGGCACTGGCATGCCGGTTGCCGTAGATTTATCGGCAGTGGAATACATTGATTCCTCCGGCATCGCCGCGCTAGTCGAAGGTTTTCAGCTTGCACGCGGCAAAAAGCAGGTTTTTATTCTGCTAAAAATCTCCAAACCGGTGCTGAGCGTGCTCAAACTTGCCCGCCTCGACCGCGTTTTCGTGCTTGTGGACGAAATTCCTGCGCCATGAGTTGCGCTGTGTACACGCTTTGAACGCCATAAAATCTGCGATTACGCATTTAGGCCGCGGTACTGCGGGCATCGTGGAAGATTTGGGCCATGTCGGTAGCATCTTTGTTGAGAGCCTGTTTTACATTGTGCTTGGCCCACGGCGCGGTCAACCCGTACGGTGGACGCATACACTTGAACAATTGCGCCAGATCGGTGCCGATGCCGTTCCGATCGTGGCGCTGCTTGCCCTGGTTATCGGCTTAAGTTTGGCGATAAACGCTATTGCCCAGCTCAAAATGTTCGGCGCTGAAAGCAAAATCGTGGTCGGTATTGCCATCGGCGTCACCCGCGAATTTGGCCCTTTGGTGACGGGAATTGTCGTGGCCGGGCGCACCGCTTCATCACTTGCAGCGCGCATAGGCTCGATGACGGTGAGTCAAGAAGTTGATGCTTTGCGTGTTATCGGCGTTGAACCGGTACGTTATTTAGCCGCACCGCCGCTGTTAGCGGCATTGGTGATGATGCCGGTGCTGGTATTGATCGCAGATTTTTTCGCGATTTTAGGAGGTGCGCTTTTTTCTCTGCAGCCGGTGGAAATCACACTGGCGGGCTATTTTTATCAAACATTGCAGGTGCTGACGACCTGGGACATCATGCAAGGTTTGATTAAAGGCTGGGTGTTCGGCGTCTTGATCGTCCTGATTGGTGTTTCGACCGGTTTTAACGTCGAAGGCGGAGCCGAAGGCGTGGGTCGCGCGACGACGCGTGCGGTGGTGGTTTCCATCTGCGCTATTTTAGTCGCGGATATGATTTTCAGCTTTTTCCTGAATCGCTGAAACATTGGCCTCGCCCTTAAAGAGGCGTGGCAAAAAGGGCATAGCGGGGTGCCATTTAAACTGACGGATCGTCATCCCCGAATGTTTTAGTCGGGGATCCAGCCTGCACCTACGCAAAGTACAACTAATTGCAATGGTGCAACGCCAAAACAAGCTCCCTGGATTCCCGCCAAAAGCACGCGGGAATGACGAACTCAGAGCGCCGCCGCCTTATTAAATTCGAATCAGCGAAAATTATCGTGATTCCCCTTCAGTTTGAATGGCACCCGGCATCGCGAAGATATTTCAGAAAGCGCGCCAAATTTGCTACGCTGTACCGCCCGGCGTAATGCCGCAATGAATGATTGAATGAACGACGAGACTGGCAGCGCGCCTAGCCCTGCCCCAAGAACCTGGCTGGAACGCTTAGGTTTAGCTTTACTCGGTGGCGAAGCCAAGAGCCACGAGGATTTAATAGACGAGCTTCGGCTTGCACGCAGCAATGGCGTGCTAGACGGTGACACTTTGCGCATGCTCGAAGGTGCCTTAGGCGTTGTCGATCAAGTAGTAAGTGACGTCATGGTGCCGCGCGGGCAGATGGTGTCGCTATTTGTTGACACACCGTTCGATGAAATTCTGAAAATAGCGATCGAATCAGGGCATTCACGCTTTCCGGTGTTCGGTGCTGACGAAGAGCGAGTTATCGGCGTGTTGCTGGCGAAAGACTTGCTCAAATGTGTCGCAAGCAATCCCAGCGCCTGCGATATTCGCGCGCTGCTGCGCCCGGCACGCTTGGTGCCAGAAACAAAGCGGCTCAATGAACTGTTGAAAGACTTCCGCACCAACCGCACGCACATGGCGGTGGTTATGAACGAATACGGCGGTATTGCCGGAGTCGTAACGATTGAAGATGTGTTGGAAGAAATCGTTGGGCCGATTGATGATGAGCACGATGCTGAAGACAAGCCTGAGCAATATTTCGACATCGCTGCCGATGGCTGCGCCAGCGTGCAAGCGCTCACGCCGATTGCCGAGTTCAATCGCAAGTTCAAACTAGCTTTATCAGACGAAGATAGCGATACCGTCGGCGGTTTTGTCGTCAACTTACTTGGGCATTTACCTGAAGTCGGCGATAAAATTGAAATCGAAGGCTACAGCATCGAGGTAACACATGCAGATGATCGCCGAGTACACACGCTTTGCCTGCGTGCGCTAAGTTAGGGGTTATGCAAAGCTTGCGTGCCCTTGTTTTGACTTGGCAAACCATTAAAACCAAAATTATCGCGTTTACGGCGCTGGTTCTAGGCGGGCTTTTACTCAGTGCTGCGTGCATGGCAGAAACCCGCGTCTATTTAGCGACCATGGCACCGGGTGGGCTTTATTTCGAGCGTTTTGGCCATAACGCCATCGTGGTGCATGATTCCCTGGCACCGGCGTCGCAAAACTCGGTCGCATATAATTTCGGCTACTTTGATTTCAATGGCAAAAACTTTCTCAGCAATTTTATGCTGGGGCGCATGGCCTATCTGGGTGTTGCACTGAATGCCGAGGCGGATTTACAAAACTACATTCAAAATGGCCGTGCGGTTTGGCTGCAGGAGTTAGCGCTCAACCCAGCGCAGCAGACTAAGCTCATTGCGCGGCTGCGCGCCGAAACTACGGCGCCAAATGACGTTTATCGCTACGACTACTTTCGCGCAAACTGCTCGACAAAAATACGTGACGCCCTGGACTATGCGCTCGACGGTGCCCTGCAGGCCGCTGTGCGTGGCCGCAGCCACGGCTATACGTTTCGGTCTTTGGGATTAAGCCACGCCGCTGAGCCACTTTGGCTTTATTTAGGCATTCATGCGGGCTTGGGCCCAAGCACCGACCGGCCCTTAGATGTTTATGCAGAAAGTTTCATTCCTGCAGCCTTGCAGCAAGCGGTTGCAACGGTGCAATTGACCGCGCCCGATGGCAGCCGCTATCCCTTAGTTCGCAGCACGCAAAGCTATGGCTCTGCAGGCGAAAATGATTTGTCTGGAAATAACATGCCCGCGCTACCCGGCTGGCGCTGGTACTTTTCCGTGGCCGGTTTGCTTTTAGCGATTCTGATCGCAACGGGCTTTCGCTTTCGCCAACATCATCTTCCCCGGCGCTTCAGCGCGGTAATTGCGGCGCTTACTGCGCTAAGTTTCGGCGCCAGTGGCCTA
This sequence comes from Rhodanobacteraceae bacterium, assembly GCA_031409855.1. Classification (GTDB taxonomy): domain Bacteria; phylum Pseudomonadota; class Gammaproteobacteria; order Xanthomonadales; family SZUA-5; genus JANNYA01. The sequence continues at coordinate 4,206 of JANNYA010000127.1, forward strand.
GTGCTACTATTTTTAATGCTGTTTACCGATCATCAGGACAGCTACTTCAATCTCAACTTTGCCCTGTTTTCGCCATTCTGGCTGCTTTGTATGCCCGCACTGTTGGTGGGCTATCGGGAACGCGCAAGCACACCGAACGCGTTCTACCGCCGCACCGCGAAACTTGCGTTGACGATTGCAGCCATCGGCATCGCCGTTAAAGTGTTTCCAGCCGTCAAGCAGCAAAATATTGAGTGGGTGTTGTTTACTGCGCCAGTCATTTTGGCACTGCATTTTGCTTGTACGCGACGAAAAGAGGCCGTTGGCGACGGCATACCGTTGAGTGAACTGGCTTAGCGACCAGCTAGATTGCGAGCTAGTTTGCAGGCAGGCGATGCTGCCTAGCGAATTGCTCGCGCCCCAACGAGCCGGGGAATTTTTTGGGGTGTATTTGCTCTCATAGTGAGAACAACTGCAGCAGAATTGAGAACACTGGGAGAACACTGGGAGGGCGCGAATACAGCTCCCACCTCAGTGTAAGATTCAGCGATCTATTCAAAGCCAATCCAGCCATGACCGAGCTACAGCACCAACTTGACGAAATCGCGCGCGGCGCGGTGGACGTCATCAAAATCGAAGAAATCAAGCAAAAGATTCTAGCCGGTCAGAAAACCGGACAAAAATTGCGGGTAAAAGCGGGCTTCGATCCGACCGCGCCAGATTTGCATTTGGGCCACACGGTGCTGATCAATAAGCTACGCCAGTTTCAAATGTTAGGGCATCAGGTCATTTTCTTGATCGGTGATTTCACCGGCATGATTGGTGACCCAACCGGCAAAAGCGCCACGCGAAAGGCGCTGACCAAAGCAGAAGTTGAGGCCAACGCCGTTACTTATCAGGCTCAGGTTTTTAAAATACTTGACCCGGCGTTGACCGAAGTGCGCTTCAACAGCGAATGGTTTGACCCGATGCCGGCCAGCGAATTGATCAAAATCGCGGGCAAATACACCGTTGCACGCATGTTGGAGCGCGATGATTTTACCAAGCGCTATCAGAGTGAGCAGCCGATTGCGCTGCACGAGTTTCTGTATCCGCTGGTGCAAGGCTATGACTCGGTCGCGCTACGCGCCGATGTTGAGTTGGGCGGCACCGATCAAAAATTCAATTTGCTGGTTGGGCGGGCTTTGCAGCCTGATTACGGCCAGGTTGGCCAATGCGTATTGACTATGCCACTGCTGGAAGGCTTGGACGGCGTCAATAAAATGAGCAAATCGCTGGGCAATTACATTGGTATTAACGAGCCCGCGAAAGATATTTTCGGCAAAACCATGTCGATTTCAGATTCGCTTATGTGGCGCTATTTTGAGCTGTTGAGCTTTGATAAAACCGCCGCACAGCTGCGCACCGCACAAGCGGATGCGGCGTCCGGTCAGCTGAATCCACGCGATCTTAAGCTTGAACTGGCCTCCGAGCTGACCGCGCGTTTCGCGGGTAAGGCCGCCGCCGAACAGGTGTTGAGCGACTGGCATAAGCGCACGCAGGAAGGCGCGATTCCTACCGATATCGAAAGCATAACGTTACAAATCGGCGAAAGCATAGCCATCGGCACATTGCTCAAAAGTGCAGGATTGGCACCCTCTAGCTCGGAGGCCATTCGCAAAATCGATGAAAAAGGCGTACGCATTGACGGTGTGGTCATCACCGACCGGAATTTAAAGCTAGCTCCCGGCACCGAGATACTTTTGCAGCTGGGCAAGCGCGGCTTTAAGCGAGTGACGCTTGAAAAATAGTGCCCCAGCTGACACCCAGGCGCATCTTGACGACGCAGCGCTTAGCTGGACTTGCAAAGCGTTCGATGCCTTGAGCAATTTAGATCTCTATCAAATTATGGCGGCACGCTCAGAAGTGTTTGTCGTGGAACAGAACTGCGCGTATCAAGATGCCGATTTCGCGGATTTTGACTGCTACCACTTGGCCGCGTGGTTGCCGGGCACTGATGCCAGCGCAACGGGCGCCAGCTCAACTTTGGCCGCCTACGTGCGCTTGGTTCCGCCTGGACTTAAATTTGCCGAAGCATCGATTGGGCGGGTACTGACAAGCAAAGTCGCGCGGCGGCGAAAATTGGGGCAAAATTTGATGACGCGCGCGATCAGTGAATGCCACGCCCGTTTTGGGGTCGCCCCGATTCGCATAGGCGCGCAGCAATATTTGGAGCATTTTTACCGCCGTCTAGGCTTCGTCACGGTTTCTGAGGTTTATGACGAAGACGGCATTCCCCATATTGAAATGCTGCGCCCAGCCGCAGCAATCGCTTAAGCGAGGGACGCATGACGCGAGCTAACCTGCTGTTTTTACTGCTCTGCAGCTTTTTCGTCACCAACGTCATCCTGGCCGAATTCATCGGCGTCAAGGTATTTGCGTTGGGCCCTACGCTGGGCGTCGCACCGATTGCGTGGTCGTTTTTTGGCATTCAAGGCACGCTCGATTTAACCGCAGGCGTCATGCTTTGGCCGGTGGTGTTTGTCTTGACCGACGTCATCAATGAATATTTTGGTGGCAAGGGCGTGCGCCTGATTTCTTGGTTGACGACTGGCCTGATTTTCTACGCCTTCGCATTTGCCTATCTTGCGATTCACTTAGCGCCAGCGGGTTGGTGGCCGGGCGCGATGCAGGCGCAAGGCGTGCCGGATCAACAGGCCGCGTTTGCCGCACTTTTTGGTCAGGGCATGTGGGCGATTGGCGGCTCGATCACCGCTTTTTTATTGGGCCAGCTGATTGACGTACGCATTTTCCACTGGATTCGTAAACGCACCGGCGAGCGCTGGATCTGGTTGCGCGCCACCGGCTCAACCTTGATTTCGCAAGGCATCGACACTTTTGTGGTGCTCTACATTATGTTCGTGCTTGGGCCACAGCAATGGCCGCTGGATCGTTTTTTCGCGATTGGCAGCGTGAATTATCTCTATAAAGTCGTGATTGCGATTTTGATGACGCCAGTCATTTATGGCATGCACAAACTGATTGAAGGCTGGCTAGGCCACGCAGTAGCACATGAAATGAAGGATAAAGCGGCGCAATGAAGGCGCTCGCTGTCTTTTTATTCGGCCTGCTTGCGCTGGTGGCCGAAGCGAATTGTGCGTTGAGTTGTCGCTATATCAAGCCCGAGCTTGATCCGAGGCCAACGATTTCAGCTAAGTTGCGTTTTCATGTTGCAAGTGCATCGATTTGGCTGTGGCGTGTCGTGCTGGATGCGCCTGGGGTTCGCTGTACATTGCGAGACTTTCCAGATCCTGCCGCACTCAGCGCTCAGCAATCCTTGCGCATGCGCCAGCAGTGGGCGAAACAAAACCAAGACGAGTATTTTTCGCCACTGATGCCTAGCGAAGCCGTGCCAGAAGGTGCTGTGCTACGCGCGCCCGAAGGCGCTCCACCGATACCCGGGTTGAGAAAACACAATTTATCAACGGCCAAAAAAAACACTTCGGATCGCTCGCTAGCAATTCGTCTGCAACAAGCACAAGCATTGATTCCGCCGATTACATTCCTAAATACGGCGATCAGGTTTGGTGCCCATCGTTGCCAGGCAGCGGTTGGCGGGCGCGGCACTGCCGTGTTGATTGCACCGAAGCTTGCTTTAACAGCGGCACACGTCGTGGTCGATGACGTTGGCGCGCTTTGTGAGGCGTATCGGGCAGTACCGGGTGGTGACTCGTATTTGGAAAATGAACCTTCACCGCTGGGTATTTACATCAGCACAAAAGTGCAATTGAGCGAACGCGGTGGCTGGAACGTGGGCAAGCCACCGTTTCCGGTCATCGGGGACGCGACTCAAGCGCAGTTTGAAGAATGCACCCGCCATGACTGGGCGATTGTTGGCTTAAGATCTGTCGTTCGAGGCCCGCATGTTTGGCCGCTACTGCGCTTCTTTGACAAACCCCAAACTTCGCATGATTGCAGTGCGCAAATGCAAGACCTAGAGGTCGTCAAAATTGGCTATCCAATCCGCGGCCTTTATGGCGAAACACGGCGTGGCAGGGCGATAGTCAATCGTGGCTATGGCAATTGTGGGCAGGAGCAACCGCCACTTGCGCGATTTTTGCTATTCACCAATCCTGGCGACAGCGGCGCGGGTGTTTTTATCTTGGCTAAAAACGAAAAAGCGCCGCTGGAATTGCGCTCCCTCGTCTCTGTGTCGGAAATGCGCAATAGTTTTGCGATTGAATCCTTAGGGCCAAGTTTTGATCTGATTGACTACCAGCGCATGCTCGGTTTTCTACAAAATCAACCATAGTTCTGCACTTTTCGAGCTGAAATTTGTTGCCGGTGCATTATCCTCACGCATTAACTAACTGATTGGTGTTTAGATGGACTTGAAAAACGTACGCGCAGTCATCACCGGCGGGGCCTCTGGCTTGGGCTTTGCTTGTGCGCAGGCAATCATCGCGGCTGGCGGTAAAGTGGTGATTTTCGATGTCCAAGACGACAAAGGCACGGATGCCGCAATAACTTTGGGTGCCAGCTACATTAAAACCGATGTCACCGACGAAGCTGGCGTTTTGGCGAACGTCGCCAGTGCACACGCACTCATGGGCGGCTTAAACGCAGCGATCAGTTGCGCAGGAATCTTAGGGGCTGGGCGCGTGCTGGGTAAAAATGGCCCGATGGCGCTGAGCCAGTTTGAAACCACGGTACGCGTCAATTTAATCGGTAGTTTCAATGTTGCCAAAGCTGCCGCGAATTTGATGCAAAGCAATACACCTGGCTTAGATGGGGAGCGCGGCGTCATTATCAATACAGCGTCGGTCGCCGCCTTTGAGGGGCAAATCGGTCAAGCGGCGTATTCGGCGTCCAAAGGCGGCGTGGTTGCGATGACACTACCGATGGCGCGCGAATTCGGCCGCATCGGCATTCGGGTGATGACGGTAGCGCCGGGCGTATTTTGGACACCGATGGTGGATTCCATGCCCGATGAAGTTCGTACCAGCTTGAATGCCTCCGTGCCGTTTCCACAGCGGCTCGGCACACCGGAGGAATTTGCGGAAACCGTCAAATTTATCCTTGGCAATCGCTATTTGAACGGCAGCACGATTCGGCTGGATGGCGCGGTGCGTTTAGCGGCAAAGTAGTCGATATCGTCATTGCTTTCGCAATGACGAAACCCTGAGCCAGAGGCGGAAAAACAGACCCCAGATTTCTACAGCCAGCTTTGAATTTCCTGCCAGGCGCGCGCCGGTGCGATTTGCAACAAACAATGCGGCCCTGCAAGTCGGCGAATGCTGACATGCGCTAACGCCGTTTTGATCTCCTGCGCGCAGCGATCAGGCACTAAGCGATCAGCGTCCGCCTGCAGATACAGCAGCGGCTGCGATAGCTGACTCAAGCACTTACCGGCATCCACGCTAAAAATTGCCTTAAGGCGCACGCGCATCGCGGCTGGGCTGACGGAAGCGGTGGCGCGAGCGAGCGCCAATTTAAGTTCAGGCGTGGCATGACCATTGAATAATTGCTGCTCCAAAAGCCAATCGGGTGCCTGCGCTAACGGTAAAAAGTCCAACATTGGCGCGATCAGCGCCAGCCACGGCAGTGGGTTGCGTACGAAGGAAGTGCTCAACACCACGCGTTCAATTTGACTTGGGAAGCGCGCCGCTAACTTGATCGCGATAGGCCCAGAAAAGGATTCAGCAATTACGGCGCATGGCGCATCGGGCAGTTTTGTCAGCGCGTACTCAAGCAGTTGCGCATAGTCCAACGGCTGGTCGCGTGGATAGCGCAGGATATGGATTTTGGTAGCCGGTGCGGTGGTCTTAATCGCATCAACCAGGGGCGCAAACATCTCACCGGTGCCATCCATTCCAGGCATCAGCAGCAGTTCAAGCGAATTGGGCATCAGCGTAACCGTGACAAGGGCGCGGTCGTATCAATCCGCTTCAATGCAAAGTTCTGTGCCTCAACCGCAAGCGCGGCAAATTCGGGCACCAAACGATCCAAACTATCCTTCAATATCGGCTCGTCAAATCTACGCACGGCGGCCGTGATTCGAGCAAACTGCTGCGCCAGCTCGGTCACACTGACTTCGCGCTGTTTTGCCAAAAAAATCTTTTCATGCGCGGTGGAATCATAGGATTCTTGCTCATAAAACAGCTCCTCGAATAACTTCTCACCCTCGCGCAAACCGGTATAGACAATCGCGATATCGCGCCCCGGCTCTTTACCCGCAAGTCGAATCATTTGCTCGGCCAAATAGCTAATCAGCACCGGCTCGCCCATATCCAGTGCAAAAATCTCACCGCCGCGCCCGAGCACGGCGGCCTGAAAAATCAGCTGACACGCCTCCGGGATGGTCATGAAATAACGCGTGACCGCTGGGTGCGTCACCGTAACCGGCCCACCAGCACGAATCTGCTCACGAAACAACGGCACCACGGAGCCCGCAGAGTCCAAGACATTGCCAAAGCGCACCGTGACAAATCGGGTATTGCCGTGCGCCGCCACCATTCGACACGCAAGCTCGGCGGCACGTTTGCTGGCCCCCATCACATTCGCCGGATTCACCGCCTTATCGGTTGAAATCAGCACGAAAATCTCACAGCCGGAATCACGCACAGCTTGCGCCAGCGTCAAAGTTCCCAACACGTTATTGCGAAGGGCTTCACGCGTTTGCTGCTGCAACATCGGCACGTGCTTAAACGCCGCCGCATGAAACACCACTTCAGGTTTGGTTTGCACGATCACGTGATTACACGTTGCCGCATCGCCGACGTCGCCCAAATAGACATTGAGCTGTAGCTCGGGAAATGCGGCTTTCAATTCTCGTTCAATCTGATACAAATTAAATTCACTCAACTCCAGCACCGTCAAGCTCGCACAGCCTAAACGCGCCGCTTGACGACACAGCTCAGCGCCGATCGAGCCGCCGCCACCCGTCACTAGGATTCGTTTACCGGCCAGCTGTTGGCGAATCGCGGTCCAGTCCAACTGCACCGGTTCGCGCCCTAAAAGATCTTCAATCG
>JANNYA010000128.1:0-12082 GCA_031409855.1 Rhodanobacteraceae bacterium
AGCACGGTGAATAGGCCCTGCAGCACGTGCGGGTAGGGGAAGTAGGGCCGCAATTGTTCATCGTCAAAACCGAGCTTCGCCGCCTTGTATTTCTCGCTCACGAAAGCGATGTCCCAGGGCGCAAGTGCTGGCAAAGCAAGCTCAGTGGCGGCAAATTCGCGCAGTTGCGCCAATTCTAATTCTGCCGCTGGCCGCGCTTGGCGCAATAGATCATCTAAAAACTGCATCACTCGATTGGGATCAGACGCCATTTTGGTTGCCAACGATTCGGTCGCGGCATTCTCAAAGCCCAGCATTTGCGCGGCTTCCAGCTTGAGCGCCAACATTTTTTCGATTTTCGGGCCATTGTCGTGCTGACCTGCGTTCGGCCCCTGATCCGAGGCGCGCGTGCTGTAGGCGGTATAAATTTCTTCGCGCAGCGCACGATCTTCGGCATAAGTCACGACCGCCGCGTAACTCGGATAGTCGAGGCCAACTAGCCAGCCGCCTTGCTTCGCGGACGCGCCAGCGGCGTGAAAACGCGCCAAGGCGTCGCTGGGAATTCCCGCCAGTGCAGCGGCATCAGTAATGTGCTTTTTCCACGCTTCAGTGGCGTCGATCAGGGCTTCTTCAAACTCGGTCGAGAGCTGCGATAGCGCCAGGCTGATTTCCCGAAACCGTGCCGCTTGCTGGCCTTCCAGCGCCACGCCGCCCAGTCGAAAATCCCGCAGCCAATGCTCAATCGCGGTGCGTTGCGCGCGGCTAAGCGTCACGAAATCGCCAGAATCGGCAATTTTACGCACGGCGTTGAAAAGTTCGCGATTTTGCATTAAGGCGCTCGCGTGTTCGGTCACGTGTTCAAGCGCCGGGCTGTAGACCTCGCGTAGCGCTTCGCTATCGCAAACGCGATGCAAATGCTCAATGGTGCTGAACGCGCAGCTTAGATCGTCGGCCACTTGTTCTAGCGGCAGCGCGATCTGTGCGTAGAGATCAGCCGCTGTTGCGTCGGCGGCGGTGTATGCGATTACCTGTGCGAGCGTACTTTGGTAGCTCTGAAGCAAAACATCAATGGCTTCAGGCACTTCCGAAGGCGTAAAGCGGTCAAATTGCGGCAGGTTATTGTTGCGTTCGGGAAAGCGATTGGTTAGCAATGAATTCATGTGAGGCCTTAAAGACAGATTGTTGATTCGTTTTGCCAAGGCAAAGTTGTTGATTTGATTTGCCAAGGCAAAGTTGTTGATTTGTTTTGCCAAAGCAAAACGGCTGGCGCATGTTACCTTTCCCACATGTCTCGCGCCCCGCTCGTTTTACTGGCACCAATTTTGGCAGGCCTAAGCGCCGAAAGTTTTGCTGTGTGCGCTGTCAACGAAGCACAGGCGCCTTTTTGGCAAGCGCATTGGCTCAAATTTGGTTTTGGCTTTGCGCTGGTATCGATGTTTTTTGCAGCGCTCTGGTTCCTGCGCGCGCGCTGGCGGGAACGCGCGATTGCGACCGAGAAATTAGAAGCCAGCCAAGCACAGCTGCGCATGGTGCTAGCGAGCGCCGGTTGCGAGCTTTGGCGCTATAACGTGCTTGAAAACGTGATCCATCGCGAGAATGTCTTGCGCCACGTCGCCGCACCTAGCGACAACTTGCGTACTGATCAATTGCTCGAAGTAATATACCCAGAAGACCGTGCGCTTTTCGCTGCTGCGATGTTGGCGCATGTGCGTGGCTTGAGTGAATGTTTTGAAGTGCTGTATCGCATGGATGACCTGCATGGCGGGCATGTGTGGCTGCGCTCGAATGGCAGAGTTGAGATCAAAGATCGCGCTGGCAAAGCGTTGTTTGTTAGTGGTACCACCATCGAAGTGACCCAGCTGAAACAAAAAGAGCTGCAAATCGAGGCGGCCAACGCAGTTTTGAGCGCCCAAGTTGAGGAGCTTAAAGTTGCACGCGCCAGCATTATTGAAGTTGAAAAACGCCGGATGTTAGCGCTCTGGGGTTCGGGCTGCGAGTATTTCGAGGCGAATGTGGCAAAGCAAATTATTGCCCGCGAAAATAAATTGCCAGACCTAGCGGCGAACGATGCCGGCAATGGCCTGATGCAATTTTGGGCGTATCTGCACCCGGAGGACAGCGGCAGGTTTAAATCTGCCTTTCTAGCGCACGTTACCGGCAACGCCGAGTTTTATGACGTGAGCTATCGGGCGCAGCGCACCGATGGCAGCTGGTGTTGGCTGCAAACACGCGGCCGCGCGGTTGCGTGGGACGAGAACGGCCGCGCAACGGTTATTTCCGGCACAACCTACGATATCAGTGAGCTCAAAACTGCTGAAATTGCGCTCAAGAAATCTGCCGAGGAGACTGAAGCTAGGGTGCAGCAACGCACCGCAGATCTGACCCTCGTCGTTGACCAATTGCGCTCTGCGCAGCGTCAGTTAGTTGACAGCGAAAAAATGGCGGCGCTCGGTAATTTAGTCGCCGGTGTCGCGCACGAAATAAATACGCCGCTCGGGATTAGCGTTACCGCAGCCTCGCATTTGGGCGAAATTAGTCAACGATTAACACGCCAACTTGAAAGCGGGCAGTTAAAAAAGTCAGAGTTAAGCGATTTCGCTGAAGCCTCGCAAAGCGCGGTTGAGCTGGTGATGACCAATCTGCGCCGCGCCAGCGAGCTGGTGAAAAGCTTCAAACAAGTCGCGGTGGATCAATCCAGCGAACAACGCCGCATGATCGAGCTTAAGCCTTATTTTCAGGACATTCTCAATTCCTTGCGGCCAAGTACGAAGCGCTTCCGCCATGTCATTGAGTTGGATATTCAAGAGAATGTGCATTGGGATAGCTTTCCCGGCGCGCTGTATCAAATTGTCTCGAACCTAGTGTTGAATGCGTTGAATCATGCCTTTAGCGAGCAAGATCGCGGCGTGATTAAAATCCAAGCATCGGCGGATAGTGACTCAATAATGGTGAGCGTTACTGACAACGGCTCCGGCATGGACGCAGAAACCGCAAATCACATCTTCGAGCCCTTTTTTACCACCAAGCGCGGGCAGGGCGGCTCGGGGCTGGGCCTGCATATCGTTTTTAATCTAGTGACCAGCGTGTTAGGGGGCTCCATTTCCGTGCAAACCGCGTCTGGGGCGGGTGCGAGGTTTTTGATTCGGGTGCCGCGATAGAGTTGCCGGAGCACTTTCGCAAAGCTCTACAGTGGCGCGCGAATACTAAATTTGCTCGTGTAATCATAACTTGCAGTAGTGTCGATACCGGCGTCGCTTTGTTGGGCACGAATGCGGCAGGGCAGGCCGGTATGCTCTGCAATCGTGATCGTCGTGCGCATGCGCGTTTTCCCATCGGCGGCGCTGTCGGTTTGGAACTGATACTGCTGCGCTTTGTCGGCGGGGCGAAAGCATTTTGCGGCGCCCTTGAACACCACGTTTCGCATGCTTTTCAGCAGGTTTTCATTGGCTTTCGCGCCCATGCTGTCGGCGATACTTCGATACGACATCGGCACCGCGCGCCAGGGCGAATTCGCATCGGTTTTGGCAAAGCTGCCTTCTGGCGTTAGGATCAACTCGGAAGGATTTGGTCCACGGTTGCGTATATGAAAGTAATCCGGGAATTGCGCATCGATGCGGCTATCAATCTTGATGCCGTTAGCGCTGCCTTTGCTTTCCACGCGGTAAGATTTTGTCTGTGCGAGGCGGGCAAAGGCTTGCTTGACGGCGGCGACGCTGGACTTAGCGTCGCCGCTATCGGCCAGCGCCGTAGCAGCGAGAAATACGCCGATCACGCTGGAGAAAACCCAATTTATTGCGCGCATGCTTTTTTTCCAGACAAGATCGCAAAATCACCGCTTTGGTTAAAGTTGCCCACCAGCGGTGCTTGTAAACTGGCGTTAAGCGTGACCACGCCGGTAATGTCGGCTGTTAGCCGCGGAAATGCATCCATTTTTAGGCTGTAACTGCCGGCAGGGCGCTGCGTCGGCGCGCTGTAGCTACAGGTCGGGCAAAAGCCAAATAATTGACTGAGTGAGTTGGTTGCGGGTGCACTATTCGCAAGCGTGGGCGCACCGTGTGTGCCCAGCACCCAACGCGGTTGGCCGAGTTCGTCATAGATAAAAAACGGCACGAATTCTAAGCCGGGCGCGATGTGTACGCTGGCGCCCCAGCCAGCAGTGCTGGGTTGATACCAAAGGCCGGTAAAATCGGTGGCTGTGCTGACATTATTGCCGCTGATACAGCCGCTAGCGCCTAATAATTTCATCGGCTCGCTGCCACTCAAACCCAGCAAATTGAAGTCAAAGACAAATTCATTGATGCCGGTTCGGGTAATGCTGGCATTGCCTACGACTTGTCCGCCGCTGCCTTTGCTGCCATCCCACGTCGAGCGCAACAGTGGCCCAGTGACAATCGCTGGGTTGTTGGCGTAATAGCCGGTGGGTAGGAACAAATACCACGTGGGTAGGCCATTGTGGTCATAGGTGTACCAGAGAAATTGCGCGTCCGCACCAGATCGAGTAACGATTAGACCATGGCCGCTGCGTGCCGGGTTGTAGTAAAGCTCAGGTGCCAAGCTGGGTGTGTTGCCACTGGTAGTGATATTGAGCTGCAGCCTCGTACTCACCGATGGCGTGCCCGCGCCAGGGATCATATTGTCATTTGTTAGGCGCAAGTAGTAGCGCCCCGGCGAAAGCTGGCTGCTAGGGAGTGCGACATTCGCTACGCCGTTTGAAAACGTGGCGACACTTAACGCAGGCGCGCTGCTCGTGACGCCTTCAAGCATTGTTTCGCTCGCTGCTGCCCGCACAATTTCAGCTTTTAGATCGGTCGCACCGGTGCTGGCGTTGGTGATGGCAATGCTGACGCTGGTGGCACCGGCGGGCACACTAAAGCCAATTTTTTTGCGGACAGTGCCAGAGGACACATAAGTATCCACTGGAAGTTGGTCGTGCAAGACCAGCGGCGTCTCGGCAACGAATATACGAAACAGCCGCACTAATGTGGTGCTCATAGGCAATGCTGCGGCGCTATCGGCACGCAGCGCCAATGTGGCCAAATAGGTTTCACCCGGCACACTGGCGCCCAAGTCGTAGGCTAGGGTCACGGGAACTACCGCATCCAACGCAGTTTTACCGGGAAGCGCAGCAAAATTCTTACGCGTGCTGGGCATTGTGGTGGCCGCAATCGCCGCATATTCGATGCTAACGGATGCGCCACCGACGTTCGTGTTGGCAATTTGCGCCAGCAGCCAATAACGGCCCGGGATTTTGATGTCGATGGTGCACTGCTCGCTGCTCGCGCTGCTGTCTTTGCGGCACAGCATTTCATTGATTGATGCTAGCCCGTCATTATTCGCATCGCGGCCCAAAAATAAATCTAAATCGCGACCGTTTCCGCTTGCGCCGCTGGCCCAAAGTTGCCCGCCCGTATTATTTATCGTGACGAGGCGCAAAAGCGTGCCATTGGTGGTGTCGTTGAAAGGTGTCGCGGTGTTACCCAAGATAACCCCGGTTTCGCTGGTCACTTTTGTAAACTCGGAAAGCTGAGCGCTTGGGCGTGGCAGCGCAATTAGCCCACTGAGTGTGCTCTGCAATTGCCCACGCTCAGAGGCCGCAGTGAAACTCAGCGCATCCGGCACGCTGCCAGGGTCGGCACGCACGCTGAGCGGTAACCGCAGCTTAGAGAAACCGGCGGCTGCTAGCTCGACGGTGCCGCTCAACTCTAGGCCTGCATACAATGGATTGCTGACATCGACATCAAAATTCAGGATTTGGCTTTCGCCAGCGCCAATCGAAAACACAGGCGGGCGCATTGCGATCGCTAAACCGGGTGCGGCATTGATCAAAGTCGCAGTCCAGCTGGCGCGCCCCTGCATATCGCTGCTGGCTTTGACGGTGCGCGTGAAAGTACAGCGGCTTTTACAGCTATTCGAGAGCATCGACGGCAAATTCAGTGCACTCGGGTTCGCCGCACCCAAGCGCAACTCGCTATTGCTTAGTGGCAGATACAATCGACTCAGTTCGGCAACGTTGGCTTGCAGCCGCCCCGCGCCCGCTTGCGCAATGCTGGCAGGGCCTATGCTGCCCGCTTCCCGCACGACGTTCGGCAGCGCGCTGGTGCGCACCGCGCTTTCAATTTCATCGACACCCCAGTTCGGATGCAGCGCGCGCAGCAAGGCCAAGGTGCCTGCCACATGCGGCGCGGCCATCGACGTGCCCGTGAGCGGTTGAATGCCTGTGCCTAAATCGGCGGCCAAAATATCGGTGCCCGGTGCCGCGATGTCAGGCTTCATCACACCCGCAGCCACCGGCCCGCGTGAGGACGAACTATTTAGCACATCGCCTAGATTCTGGCTGCGTACCGAGGCCGTGCCGCTGATACTGCCGCGCGCATTGCTCGAACTGAGCAGCCAATTGCGTAAAAGTGCGCCATCGCTTTGGCCTAGGTGCACTGTGGGCAAAAAGTGCGAATCGGCGACGATACTTTCGCCTTCAAGCGTGGTGTTGATCAAAATCATGCCGCCCGCACCGGCAGCGCGCACATTGAAGCTTTTCGCGACACGCGCCTGTGTGCCGCGCTCGCAAACGACAATTTGGCCGTTAAATGTGTTCGACGCAAATGGGTTTGATGCGCCCGTGGGTGGGCTGTCTAAGTTCGTGCCTTGACTACACAAGCGGTTGCCAAAGCTTTCGCCTAATACAATCGCTCGATCGACTAGGCCAGCGGTTATTCCAACCCCGTCAAACGCCAGCTTGGGTGCTGCAATACTGCCGCTCAAGCTGCCAAGTGTGTTGAGCAGTAAGCGGTCATGCGTGATGTTGGCAACGCCTAACACCCAGGGTGCGTTCGCCGGTGATAGCACCGTTCCAGGTGCGGGGCCGTCGTTACCCGCTGAAACCGAAAAAACCACGCCAGCAGCGCGGGCATTGAACATGGCGCGGATATCGTTTGCTGAATTCAACGAAGCAAAGGGGTCGCGCGCGCCGCCACCGATGGAATAATTGACGACCTGCACGCCATCGGCAGCCGCTTGTTCAATTGCAGCAAGCAGGGCGGCACCTGGACAAGTGGTCGGCCCAGTGGTGTTTTTATTGCATGCTTTGTAGGCAATCACGTTCGCACGTGGTGCGACGCCGCTGATCGGCACTGGAAAGGTAATCGTGGGCGCGCTGATTCGCCCTGCAAAAGGGTTGCCAATGGCAGTGGCAGCGACGTGGGTGCCGTGACCGTCCAAATCGCTGCCGTCTTTGCTGCCCTCCTCGGTAAAATCAAAGAGTCCGATCAGCTTATCTGAGCAACGCGCTGCGGCGATCGTGTTGCACAAGCCAAAACGCTGTCCGCGCGGATTAACATGCTGATAGCCATCGCTGGCGATGGCAGCAAAACTTGGGTGGCTGGTGTTGATACCGGAATCAATAATGCCAACCACCACGCCTGCGCCGCGGTTGCCAGTTTGCGCCGCAGTCGCCGCCCAAAGCGCTTGTGCGCCGATAAATGCAGGGCCAGTATCGGTTTGCAAGGTGCGGGTAAATTCAACTTCGACGCTAGCAACGCCGGGCTGAGTTGCCAGCGCTTCAGCCGCTTTTGGTGTCAGCGTCAGCGCTACCGCATTATTGGTCCAGATTACGCGGGTACTGGGATTGAGTTCAATTTTTAATGCCCGCGCAGCCGCTGCTAAATGGGTGTTTTGGCTGTTTGTGGCTTTCGCGGCGCTTAAGGATTTTGCCTGTGCACCCGCTTTCAAGGCATTCGCGTTTACTTCTAAAAGCGCGGGTTCCGTGAAGCTCACGATATAAGTTCGTGGCACATTGCCAGTGCTGTTGTCAGATTGCGGCGAGGCAATTAGCAGCGTGGCACTGAGTGCAATCAACATTAGGTTGGGCATAAAAATTCCAAAATCACGAATATAAAAGTTTTCTGCGGTGTATTACGAAGTGCGCCGTGATACTAGACGCATCGTGCACAAAAATCGTGAATGTCAGGCATTTTCAAAAACCCCAGCTTTGTTGAACGATTCGCGTTGACGCTCTGTGAACAATCCGGCCACAATTGCGGCTCTAGCCAGCAGGGGTTCTGCTATGGCGGGGCGGCAAATCGCAGAAATACCTTAAAGGGAGTCAAAAGCTATGAAAGCATCAGACCTATTCGTCAAAGCGCTGGAAGCAGAGAACGTTGAATACGTTTTTGGCATTCCCGGCGAGGAAAACTTGGATTTCCTGGAATCGTTACGCACCTCAAATATTAAATTGATCTTGACGCGCCACGAACAAGGCGCAGGTTTTATGGCCGCAACCTATGGCCGTTTGACGGGCAAGCCGGGTGTTTGCTTGGCAACCTTGGGCCCAGGCGCAACCAATTTTGTGACCGCAGCGGCCTACGCGCAACTGGGCGCGATGCCGATGATGATGATTACCGGTCAAAAGCCTGTGAAACACAGTAAGCAAGGGCATTTTCAGATTGTTGACATTGTTGACATGATGAAGCCGCTGACCAAATACACTAAGCAAATCGTCAGCGCTGACAATATCCCAGCCCGCGTGCGTGAAGCGTTTCGCCGCGCTACTGAAGAACGCCCAGGTGCGACGCATTTGGAGCTGCCGGAAGACATCGCGCATGACGAAACCGACGTCACGGTGCTGCCCGCCAGCCATGTGCGCCGCCCTGTAGCCGATGAAAAGTCGATTCTGTATGCGATTGAGGCGATTGCCAACGCAAAGCGCCCGATTCTGATGATTGGTGCCGGCGCGAACCGCAAAACCACCTCTAAAATGTTGCGTGAGTTTATCGACACGCTTGGCATACCATTTTTTACCACGCAAATGGGCAAAGGCGTGGTCGACGAACATCACCCGCTTTGGCTCGGTAACGCAGCACTTTCCGACGGCGATTTTGTACACCGTGCGATTGAACATGCCGATTGCATTATCAATGTCGGCCATGATGTCGTGGAAAAGCCGCCGTTTTTCATGCGCAAAGGTCTGCGCACCGTCATCCACGTCAATTACTGTTCGGCCGAAGTTGACACCGTATATTTCCCGCAAATTGAAGTCGTGGGCGATATTGCCAACACCATTTGGCGCATGAAGCAGCGCTTGGAAAAGCAAGCGCACTGGGATTTCAGTTTTTTCACCAGAGTGCGCGGCGAGCTGTTTAATCACTTGGCGCTGGGCGCGAATGATGAGCGCTTCCCGATTTATCCAGTGCGTATGGTGAAAGAAATACGCGAAGCCATGCCCGAAGACGGCATCGTGTGTCTGGATAACGGCATGTACAAGCTTTGGTTCGCGCGCTACTACCTGTGCAATCAGCCCAATACGTTATTGCTGGACAATGCGCTAGCGACGATGGGTGCAGGTACGCCTTCGGCGATGGCGGCAAAGATGGTTTATCCAAACCGCAAAGTAGTCGCGGTTTCAGGTGATGGCGGTTTTATGATGAACAGCCAAGAGTTGGAAACGGCGGTTCGTCTAAATCTCAACATCACACAAATTGTTCTGCGTGACAACGCCTACGGCATGATCAAGTGGAAGCAGGCAAATATGAATTTCCCGAACTTTGGCATGGACATGGGAAATCCAGATTTTGTCAAGTACGCCGAAAGCTACGGCGCGCGCGGCTGGCGGCCAAACTCGGTGAAAGAGTTCCGCGAAATGCTCGAAAAATCCTTGGAAATGCCGGGCGTGGATTTGATTGAACTGGCGATTGACTATTCCGACAATGATCGCGTTTTAAACAAAGAAATCAGAGAGTTAAGCGCGAAAGTTAATCCCTGATCGATACTGCTTGATTGACTCTGTTTAGTGTCGGCTTTTGACTGCGGTGGCTGTGCCACCGCAGTTTCCGCTAGTGTGGGTGAAGCTTCGAGCAGATGTGTGGCGTAGGAATGGCGCGAGGTATACGGAAACGTCTTTCTTGGCGTGCCAGAAGCAACGCATGGCTGCTTTTAACCTGTGGCGATTCGGCGGCCTAGGAACGCGCCTGAAAGAGCCGAAGCTCGATGAGCGTAAGTCGTGAGGCGACTGGTAGAACCGAAATTACTCGAGGCAGTAAGTGCTACTGGTTTGATTTTGTTTTTCAAGTGGTGCGCCCGGAAGGATTCGAACCTCCGACCCCTAACTTCGTAGGCTAGTGCTCTATCCATCTGAGCTACGGGCGCAATATTACTGGTATGTCTTGACCGCTATCACAGCGGGCCGCGAAGTATTCCTATCTAAGTCGTTTCTGTCAACTGCGTTATGAACGGCAACTTCAGCTTGCAATTGCAACTTAGAATGAAACTTTACGACATCACAATTCGTGGTGGAGAAAGAGGGATTCGAACCCTCGATGCAGGTTTTGCCCACATACTCCCTTAGCAGGGGAGCCCCTTCGGCCTCTCGGGCATCTCTCCGCAAATCGCGATTGACTGCTTTTCTAGAAAATTTATTACTTTTGAAGCTACTTCTTTTTCTATGACCGGGTGGAACTTAGGCGATTTTGCTGCGTGATTCAAGCCGTTTATTTTGTTCGACGATTTCTATTCAACTACAAGGGTCAAATTACTTTTGCACAACTTCCGCAGCTTCACTGTGGATTTTCTTAAAAATTTCTTCGCGATGGACAGCAACCTCTTTGGGAGCGTCGATTCCAATACGCACTTGATTTCCCTTTACGCCGAGGACGCTGATCGAGATGTTATCTCCGATCATCAGTGCCTCACCCACGCGACGGGTTAAAATCAGCATGATGCCTCCTACGACCTATTTTCGCGCGCTGCCGACAACATATCGGTGCCATCCATGTGCATTTAGCGCGGACTTCAACAAACTTATTCCGTTCCTTGTAGAAGCGAGACTATAGCGGCCCGGGAACAGATGCGCAATTGCACAGCCAAGCCGTTCATTAGCCACGAGTCAGCTTCGGCGCAGCGCCTGCAAAGCGCCGTGCACCGCGACACATCGGGCTTCGCGCAATGCTGCGCCCAAAGCGGGGCCAGTTAGGCCTTTGGCGATGAGGGCCACGGTCGTCACTGATTGCGCCGCCTTGAGCGCTGATTGCAGCAGCTCGCCTTGTGGATAGTCGCTGTCGCTTAATCCCAGTCGACCGCGCTTATCGGCGGCGCAGGCAAGTGCTAGCACCGGTATCCGTTCGGGGCGACGGAATGCGTCAAAGCGCATCAGCAAATCCATCAAGGAACCCGCACGAAGTTCTTGAATACGATGAATATTGAGATGTTCGCGGCAATTGAGCACCGCTAATTGTTGCCAGTGCACAGGCACGCGCAGGCGGGTGCAAAATGCTTCAACGGGCGGCGCGCCTGCAGATTCGTGGCCGATGTGAGCGGGCAACACCGGCTCTGGCGTTAGGCCTTTGCCAAAATCATGCGTGAGCGCGCAAAAGCCGACGAGCACATCGCCTGGTGCCAAAAGTGCGGCCTGGTCGCTGACCATTTCTTGATGCAGCCCGGTATCGATTTCTGGGTGATACAGCGCACGCTGCGGCACGCCATAAAGTGCGTCGATTTCAGGAAACACAACTTTAAGCGCGCCACAGCTTCGCAGGGCGCGCAAGAACGCGCTGGGCTTGGCTTCCGATAGCGCTTTTTTCAGCTCCTCAAACACTCGTTCTGGCACCAAATGCGCTAATTCGCCGCTGCTAACTTGCTGGCGCATCAGTTCCAGCGTTTCCGGCGCTATACGAAAGCCCAGTGCGGCATAGCGGGCGGCAAAGCGGGCGACACGTAAAACCCGCACCGGGTCTTCGATAAAGGCGTCGCTGACATGACGCAGGATGCCATGCTTTAAATCGCCTTGACCGTTGAACGGGTCAATCAAGCGGCCATCAGCGGCCTGGGCAATGGCGTTGATCGTTAGATCGCGGCGCAGTAAATCCTGCTCAATGCTGACGTCGCTCCCTGAGTTAAAGCTAAAGCCGGCATAGCCGCGCCCGGTTTTGCGCTCCGTGCGCGCCAGGGCATATTCTTCCTTGCTTTGTGGGTGTAAAAATACTGGGAAGTCGCTGCCGACTTGACTGTAGCCTGCAGCAAGCATAGCTTCCGGCGTTGCCCCGACAACCACCCAATCACGGTCTTTGACGGGCAATCCGAGTAAGGCATCGCGTACCGCACCGCCCACTAAATAAAC
>JANNYA010000129.1:0-20792 GCA_031409855.1 Rhodanobacteraceae bacterium
CTAGATTTTGCCGAAATGCTGAAGCGTTACCCAGACTCTAAATATGCCCAGGATGCGCGTGCGCGTATGGTGGTATTGCGTGGCATCCTAGCGGATTCTGAGCTAAAAATTGCGCAGTATTATCTGCGTCGTGGCGCTTACGTCGGGGCCATCAACCGCGCCAAACTGGTGGTAGAAAGTTATCAAGAAAGTGAGCAGTCCTTTGATGCTCTGGCGGTAATGATTACTGCCTACGAGGCCTTGGGCCAAGATAAATTAGCACTAGATTCCGAGGCCGTGCTCAAGCTCAACGCGCCACAACACGCGCATTTTACTGGTGCCAGGAAGAACGGGCGCTGGTGGCTGTTAGGGTATTAAGCAAAATCTGACGGCTCACAAATGAGTTTAGTCGTCCTGATTTTTCTGGCTACCGTGGGCATTATCACCACGGTTTTGCTGCATAAATTTGTGGCACCTCCCGGCGCCCGCACCGTGATTTTGTTTGACGCTGGCCGCGCCCGCGTCAAACGCGGCAATATCGCCGCGCAAACCCTGGGTTTTGTTGAAGACTTAATGCGTCAAGCACGGGTAAAAAGTGCAAGCGTCGGGATATTGCCGAATGGTTCACTTTGGTTTTCGCCCTCCACGCCTGCGAGTGTGCATCAACAGTTGCGCAATATTTTGATGCCCTGAGTCTTTTGATGCTCTAAGTGCCTGCGCAAGTTTTGTTCAGTGCACAAGTTTTATTCAGAGCACAGCGCAGACTAATTACAAAATTTTGACTAAAGCATGACCTCATGCATACGCCATCAAACTGAAACACCGATAGACTCCGCGCACTTTTTTAAAGCCCGGAACCCGCCATGTCCAGTCATTTATCTAATTTTACGCGTGCGCTCTTACCAATTGCGATTGCTGCGTGCGTTGTCGGTTGTGCAAAGCCAGCAATGGCGCCGGCTTCGGCGGTGGTTGTTGCACCCGTGACAGCGACTGTCGTTGCACCAGCGAGCGAAATCCTAAAAGCCAATTTTGACCCGGCGACACAGGCCTGCAGCGATTTTTATACGCATACAAACGGCGGCTGGCTGTCCAGCAATCCGGTGCCATCAGACCAAACTTCCTGGGGCAGTTTTAACGTGCTAGCCGAACGTGTAAATCTTGATTTGCGCGCAATTGTTGATTCCGCAGCGGCAAATAAAGCAGCCACTGGCAATGAGAAAATGGTCGGTGACTATTACAGCGCCGCCATGGATGAGGCGAAAATTGAGGAGTTAGGCGTCAAACCCTTGGCCGCCAATTTAGCGCGTATCGATGCACTGAAAAACACCAACGATATCGCCCGCTATATTCGTGAAGAACAAGCGCGCGGCGGCGTGCTGTTCAATTTCTATGGCAACGGGGATTTTAAGAACCCGGAAATGGTGATTGGCTACGCGGGTCAGGGTGGATTGGGCTTGCCCGAGCGCGACTATTACCTGCGTACAGATGCCGATAGTCAGAAGCTGCTTTCGCAGTATCAGGCCCACATCGCGCTCATGTTCGTGCTTTCTGGGCGCTCAAGCCTGGATGCGAATCAGATAGCGGCAAATATTGTGGCGTTTGAAACCAGGTTGGCGACGGTATCTATGACGCGGCTGGAACAACGCGATCCTGACAAACAATATCGTTTGATCAGCGTCAGCGATGCCAATAAGGAAACACCCCACTTCAATTGGGTGACATTGTTTGAAGCCTTAAACCTCAAAATTGACAAGTTTTCGTTGACTTCCCCGGCATTTTTCGCCGAAGTGAACAAAATGCTGGTGGATACCGACGCGACAATTTGGCGCGACTATTTTCGATGGGATGTTTTGCGCAGTTCCGCCGCGTTTCTGCCGAAAGCATTTAGCGATGAAAATTTCAATTTCTACAGCCGAACACTACGGGGTGCAAAAGAACAGCGGCCACGCTGGAAGCTAATGGTAGATAACACTTCGACTTTATTGGGTGAGCCTTTAGGTCAAATCTATGTTGCCAAACACTTTCCACCTGAAGCCAAAGCCCAGGCCATGGCACTGATTACCGATTTGAAGACGGCGTTGAAAATTCGTCTTGAAAACCTAGATTGGATGAGTGCGGAAACTAAACAGCAGGCGTTAAAAAAGTTTGCGACCTTTACGCCGAAAATTGGATTCCCGGATCAATGGCGGGATTTTTCGAGTTTAGTGATTAAACCGGATGATTTTTATGGCAATGCCAAGCGCACCGCAATTTTTGGCCGTCGTTTTAATTTGGATAAAATTGGCAAGCCCGTCGATCGTAGCCGCTGGGGCATGAGCCCACAGACGGTAAATGCCTACTACAGCCCGCAGCTCAATGAAATTGTATTCCCAGCAGCGATTTTGCAACCCCCATTTTTTGATCCGAATGCCGATAAAGCGCTGAATTACGGCGGCATAGGCAGCGTGATCGGACATGAATTGCTGCATGGATTTGACGATCAGGGCAGCAAATTTGACGCCAAAGGTGCACAGCGCGACTGGTGGACCAAGCAAGATCGCGCCAAATTTGAAGCGCGCACGGCAAAACTGGACGTTCAAGCCAGCGGTGCAAAAGTAGGCGGGTTGGCAATCAACGGTAAGCTGACGATGGGTGAAAACATCGCGGATTTAGGCGGCTCGACAATCGCTTACGATGCCCTGCAGATTGCGTTAAAGCGCGGTCCAGCGCCGCTTATTGACGGTTACACGCCCGAACAACGCTTTTTCTTGAGCTGGGCGCAAATTTGGCGCCGAAATATGATGCCTGAATCACTCAAACTTATGATTAATACCGACCCACATTCGCCCGGCGTTTTTCGTACCAATGGCCCGCTAATCAATACACCCAACTTTGCGAAAGCTTTTAACTGCAAAGCGGGCGATCCCATGGTGGCGGATGATGCTAAGCGCGTGGTGATTTGGTAGCTAACGTAGCGACGAGCGATATAACCTATCGAACTGGCTTGCCTTATTGTTGCCGTTCGCCCTGTTTTATCTGTTTTGTAACAAAACGTATAACTCAGGGCGAACGGCTTCTTTACGTTTGGCTTGAAAACAACGATTTCCCACACCAAGTGTGAATCGCTTTCTAGATTAAGCCGTTTCGCAGCTCAGCGCGGATGCTGCTAACCTTGGCGGCTACATTATTTTTATTTTTGAAGCGCCATGCCCCCAATACTCATTTTGACTCTCATTGCGCAGGGAATTTGCGTCATGCATGCGATGCGCAACGGCAATAACAACTGGATTTGGATTATTGTGATGCTGCCGGGCTTGGGCTGTGCGGCGTACGGCGTTAGCCACATCATGCCCGAGCTATTTGGCAGCTACGGCATCCGCAGTGCGGCGAAACGGGTTATGAAAAGTATTGACCCTGAGCGGGATCGCCGCAAATTGGCGCAAAATTTGGATCGCAGCGACACCGTCGACAATAAGCGGCATCTGGCGCAAGAATCCTTAGAGTTGAAAGATTTCGCGCAAGCCAAATCGCTGTATCAGCTGTGCCTCAACGGCATTTATGAGCGTGACCCGGAGCTGATGTTTGGCTTAGCGCAAGCGCAAGCTGGCCTGGAGGAACACGCCAATGTGCGCAAAACCCTGGAAGACTTGATTGCGTTTAACCCGGAATTTCGTTCGCCGCAGGGGCATTTGCTTTATGCGCAAACGCTTGCAGCGCTTGGGGAAAATGAGAAGGCGCTGCAAGAATTGAGTATCGCAAAAGATAACTTCCCAGGTGAAGAGGGGCGCTATTGCTTCGCCGAATTGCTGGTCAAAATGGGTAAAACGGAACGTGCCCGCCCGGTGCTGGAAGAATTGATCAAGCGCGTGCGGCTGGCACCTGCGCACTATCAGAAAGCACAAGCGGCTTGGGTGCAAAAGGCGAATGGCGCGTTAAAGTCACTTTAATTGGCAGCGCCACTCACTGCATCTGCTTCACGTCCGGTTCCCGTAACCTTCAAAACTTTTAATCATCCCGGATCTACATGAGTCTAATCACGCTTTGCGAACGCGGGTTTATTCCCGATGCTTTAACGCGCTTTGGCATGCGCCGCCTCTGCAAAACCCGCCTGCACGATGAATATGCAGGCGATTGGAAAGCGCGACAAACCGCCTGGGTTGCGACCTTAAAACAAAGTGCCGTGGCGATTGAAACGCAGGCGGCGAATGACCAGCATTACGAAGTACCGCCGCCTTTTTTTGTTGCCAGTTTAGGTAAGCGCTTGAAGTATTCGAGCTGCTTTTATGCCACCGGCGATGAAACCCTCGATCAGGCTGAAGAGGCGATGCTGGCGATTTATTGTGAACGCGCGGAATTGAGCGACGGGCAAACCATTTTGGAGTTGGGTTGCGGCTGGGGTTCGCTGACGCTGTGGATGGCGGAAAAGTATCCGAATGCAACAATCACCACGGTAAGTAACTCCAAGCCGCAGCGTGAGTTTATTGAAGCCCGCTGTCGCGAACGCGGCTTTAAAAATGTCCACGTCATTACCTGTGACGTGAATAAATTGGAACTGGAGCCCAGCCAATTTGATCGTGCGGTGTCGATTGAAATGTTCGTGCACATGCGCAATTACGACGTCCTGCTTGAAAGACTATCGACGTGGTTAAAACCCGCCGGCAAACTTTTCGTGCACATTTTTTGCCACCGCGAAGTGGCCTACCCTTTTGAAGTCAAAGGCGAAACCGATTGGATGAGCCAATATTTCTTTACCGGTGGCCTGATGCCCGCATTCGACACCTTTCGCCATTTTGATAAACATTTGCGTATCGAAGCCGACTGGAAAGTGCCGGGCACACACTATGAAAAGACCAGCAACCACTGGCTGGCAAAGATGGACAAAAACAAAGCCGAAATCATGCCAGTATTTACGCAATGTTATGGCGCAGAGTTGGCCGCTGTTTGGTTTCAACGCTGGCGCATGTTTTACATGGCGTGCGCTGAGTTGTTTGGCTTTGACGACGGCCGCGAATGGTTGGTTGGCCACTATCGATTTGTGCGGGCGTGATTTTCCTGCAATGGTGCTAACGCGCAACGCCGCCATGGCTGGCTTTAGCGGCCAGCCTAAGCTGCCACTGACTAAGACTGTCTAGCTGGGCAGTGCGTGTCGCCGTGCTCGGCATTGCGCGCAACCGACTCTGCGCTTCCTCTAGCGCAGCAGCGGCCTGAGTTTTTTCGCCACTTGCCTCTAACATTTGCGCCATCACCTCAAAGTAGCGCACATGCCGCAGGTTGTTTGGCTGTAAATCCCGCAGTTGCACTTGCGCCTGTTGCAAAAATACGGCGGCTTCCTTTGCCCTACCCTGCAGAATTTTCACCTGCGCTAGGGAAATTTCTGCTTCACCTGGATCGGGCACCACGTGGCTGGCGCGCCATTTCGGCAAAAGCGCCTGTCGATAAGCCCGCTCAGCGGCGGGGTAATTTGCCGCGCCCAGGTGCGCATCCCCCTCAGCCATCAATAGCTGCACGACATATTTGCCGCCTTCTTCCGAGTGCTGGGCAATCAATAGCCCGGCTTGCGCATCGCTGATTGCGGCAGCAAAATCTTTGCGCTGCAGCGAAACAAAGGAGCGTTCGCGCAAAAATCGTGCGTATTCAGCGTGATTTACGCCCCAAACGCGGGCTCGAAGCGCTTGTTCTTGTTGCAACATCGCTTGCGCCTGATCAAAACGCTGCACGGCTGCGTAGGCGCGAATTAAATTCAAACGCGCCAAGCCGGTGAGCGAGTGCTCGGCGCCCTGACTTTTCTCGACGCGTTTTAATAGCGCCTCACGCAGCGGCACTTCTTGCTCAATCGAACCGTTGATTGACGCCAAATGCAGCTGGATCGCCTCGAAATTCAGCACGGAACGATGCTCACTACCCAACTCCGCGCTACAAAAGCGGTAGCGCGCTTCTGCACGGGTACTGGCGGCTTGCGCGTCACCTCTTTGCAGCGTGCGTAACGTCAGGGTGTATTCGCTGGCACAGTATTCTTCCAGATGCTGGTGCGCCAAAAAATAAGCCGTCGCCTGCTCAAGCAGGGCAATCGACTGCGTACGCTCCTCCGCACTCGTCAGCGCCACGGCATATCGACCGGCAATCCGCGCCCGCAGATACGGATCTGACTCATGCCTACTTTTTTGCCCTGCACCAGGCTGCGCGCCGGGCGACAAGGACTCGGCTTCCTTGGCCTTGGCCGCGTCCGCAGCGTCGAGCAAGCTCAAAGCGCGCTTGAGCAGCGGCTTGGCGGTTTCAAGCTCGCGCCGCTGCAGATAGATTTCACCGACCACAAACGTCAGTTCAGCCTGCGCCAGCGGCTGCCCTTGCAGCAGTTCTAGCTGTCGCACACCCTGTGCAAGCGCTTGTTCGACACTCACTTCAGCGCCCAGCTGTTGGTTTGGGTCGGCCCATTTCAGTAAATCGGTCAAAAACTTTACCGAGGCCTGACTACGCTGCGCAGACTGCGTCGCCTGTACGGCGCTGGCTTGTGCAAGTGCCGCCTGCATACGGGCTTGATCACGCTCTACCCGCACCTGCGCACCCAGCGTTACCAGTGCAGTCAGCGCCAGAGCACCTGCAGCGCTACTAAAAGGGTGGCGTTTAACTAGGCATTGAAATCGATAGCCAGGCGCACGGCCAAGCGCTTGCACTGGAAAGTGCTGCAAATAGCGCTGCAAATCGGCTTTGAGCGCCGATGCCGTTTCATAGCGATGCTCGCGCTTGAGCGCCGTCGCTTTCAACAAAATTGCGCTCAACGCGCGGGGCAAATGCGCCAAGTACTGCACCGGCAGCACAATCGGCCCAGCTTGTCCGCTGGGTTTTGGCTGCGGAACACGGCGCAGCGCATGCGTAATATGGGCGCGCGGCGGCTGCACCGGCTCAGTGCGCGAGTCACTCTCAGAAACCGGCGGCGTGTGGCGCTCGGTATCAAACACATTAAATAGCACCGCAGCAACCAGGCCGATTTGATAAATATCCGAGGTGATATCCATCGGCTCGCCATAAAACTGCTCAGGGCTGGCGTAGCCCGGCGTCAGCGCCGTGTTGTGCACCGCGCCACCGGCGAGCTGGGCGATACCAAAATCGAGCAGCTTGATGCGTCCATCTTTTGCCACCATCACATTACTGGGCTTGATGTCGCGATGCACCAACAGCCGGGCGTGCGCGAAGCTCAACGCATCGCACAGCTCAATTAAAAGCCGGATCGCCTCCCCGCGTGCATCCGGCTGCGCCGCACACCAGCGGTCAATCGGCGCACCATCCACCCACTCCATCGCAAACCACAGCGTGCCATTGTCGGTACTGCCACCGTCAATAAGCCGGGCAATACCCGGATGCTCAAGCCGCGCCACAATTTCACGTTCCTGCATAAATAGCGCGCGCGCCGCCGCCACATCGGCACCGGTGCGCTGCAGTTTTAGTGCCACCTTTTGCGCAAACTGGCCATCCGCACGTTCCGCCAAATACACCGTCGCCATACCCCCACGCGACAATTCCGATAGCACACGAAAAGCCCCCACGATTTCGCCGGGCTGTAGCTCAAACCCCGGATGCAGCGCACCGCCCTCTTGATGCAATGCAAGCGTTCGATCTAGCGTTTCTGTGAGGTCGATGGGCATATCAAATACTTAGACAAACTGAACGGGGCAGTGAAAGAGTGTGCGACAGCGGACGCTGCTGCGCTAGCCAAAGCCTTGGGTTTTTAAAAATGGGTTTTTAAAGTTGAGTTTTAAAGTTGAGTTTTAAAGTTGTCCAGCGCCAATTTGACCAGCGCTTTCGGCTCGGATATTTCCTTTTTGCCGCAGACGAACACCGCGCGAATATCGTGCACTGTTCTGATCCAGCGGGCTAGCCACCTCCCGCCCGGCCTTTTTGAGCACGTGCGTGTAACCATGGCGTGGGTGCCATTCAAACTGAAGGATCGTCATCCCCGAATGTTTTAGTCGGGGATCCAGCCTGCACCTGCGCAAAGTAAAGCGAATTGCAATGGTGCAACGCCAGAACAAGCTCCCTGGATTCCCGCCAAAAGCACGCGGGAATGACGAACTCAGTGCGCCGTCGCCCCACCAATATCGAATCAGCGAAAACTACCGAGCTTTCCCTTCAGTTTGAATTGCACCCCCATGGCGTCACAACGCTAGACAAACGCTACAACTACGCTATACTGTACGACTCGCTGAAAGCGAAAAGCTCTTGCCGGAGTGGTGGAACTGGTAGACGCGTCGGATTCAAAATCCGAAGCCCTTAAAAGCGTGTGGGTTCGAGTCCCACCTTCGGCACCAAATAGCAGTCCAAGCAAGTCCAAAAGCCCGCCTAGCAGCGGGTTTTTTTATGCCCAGCATACTCCTAGGCTCAGTTTAGTGTCCAAAGGCGTACAAGCAAGGTTGATGGTATCCGGGCAAAGTTGTTGTAGATTCGTTGGTATGTCGCCTGTCTTAGCGATACCAACAAAAACAGGTACCAACAATGGCGAAAGTCTCGGACAAATTGACGCCACTCTGTTTCATCTGATTTTCCTTATCGCCCCTGTAATTTTATCTTAGGGTGACAAGTAGTCTGGCAGAGGGGGTTTAGGCAATTTTAAATCTCCAGCTTAAGTCGGGTGCTCTCAACTAAAACGATCCGACTAAGCAAACTCGCCCAACCCCGCATCAATCGCCGCCAAAGCCCGATCCAAATCCTTCGAGTTCACCGACACCACCGTGGGCATGCCGCCGCTCAAGCCAAATAGCGTCAAGAAATTGATGCCACTTTTATAGTGCGCGGCAAAGGTCAAGGTATCCCGGTCGAGCACGGCGGCGATGCGGGCTTGGGCTTGCCCCAGCAACAGCAAATGGGTTCGATCATAGGCGGGCCAATCGGGCGGCACGGCGACTAGCACGGTGTCTTTCGCGGCGCGTACGAACTGTGCTGACAGTGCTTCTGCGGCTAGTTGCAGCTGGCGATAGGGCTGGCCAAGCTGTGCAATCTCGTGCAACATTTCGGCGTTTTGCGCACCCTCGGCTAGAAACGCGACGATGCGCAGCAACCAGTCCCGATTTTTTGACTGCGTCAGAATACTGCGCTGAATAATCTGCGCAAGCTGACTGGGCTGCGCGCTACAGGTGTCAATTGCGAACGCATCGCTATCGGCACCGACGTAGCATTCGTGGCCGCCCCGCAGCCATTTGGCGGCGCTCATCAAGCCATCAAAATCATTATGGCAAACGATGCTGTCCACCTGCCCTACTGTTGCCACCAGTTCGGGCGTGATCAGTTCTGGGCAAGCGCCGTGCTCGGCTTTGCGATGCAAAACAAAGCGCGAATCGTTGGCGAATTGGGCGTGATAGTCGCTGTCATGGTGATCCAGCCACAGGGCTAAACGTGGGCCCAGCTCGGTGATGAATTTTCCCGTGACTTTCTCAAAGCTGCTACCGCCCGCATTGGACGCAAAGGCGATGTCGAGTACCACCACGCGGCCGGGCAAATTCGCGGCTTTGGGCAGACTGCGCGGCGTGGCTAAAATGACGCTGGGTTGTTCTGGGTTGGTTGCTTGCATAATCAAATTTTAACCACAAATGTCGCAAAACTGGCATTCGTCGCATTTGCCTACATACACCCGCCTAGCTTAAGTGGCGTATGAATGTTAGCGTTCAATGCGATCACCGATGCAAGTGCCTAGATAGCGATGCCAAACAGCCCAATCGACGCACTTTTCTCTACGGTTTATGAAGAATTACGCAGCGCTGCGCATAACGTGCGTAAGCGCAACCAGGGCGACACGCTCAACACCACACTATTGGTGCACGAGCTGTATTTACGGCTGCGCAAGTCCTCCGGCGTTGAATTCGCCAATAAAGCGCAGTTTTTTGGCTATGCCGGGCGCGCGTTGCGCAGCATCATGGTGGATCATGCGCGCTCGCGCATCGCTGAGCGGGCCAGGGTCAATGACATAGCGGTATTGCTCAGCAGTGAGACGACTCCGGAGCTACTTTCGCCTGCACACGCGCTGGGCTTAGATACGGCGCTGAAATTGCTGGAAGTGGACGACGCGCGCGCGGCGAAAGTAGTTGAGCTACATTTTTTTGCGGGCTTGACCTTGGCGGAAATTGCCGAACACTTGGCATTGACGAGCCGCACGATTGATCGGGATTGGCGCTATGCGCGCGCTTTTTTGCAAACGGCACTGTCAGACAGCGGCGATGGCGTGTCGTGAAATACGCTGACGCCCCGTTATTCGTCGTGAATCCCACTGCTGTCAGCACTATCTGCCCCTAATGCCAACTAAAACTATTCGCGAACTATTTGATGCTGCCCTGCAATTGCCTATCGATACCCGTGCCGGATGGCTAGCAGCGCAAGCATTGGAGCCGCAAATTTTGGCGCGTGTCATGCAATTGCTGGCGGCTGAACACGATAGTTCTAGTGTTTTGGATCGTCCTTTTGTCGAACAACTGCATGGTTTGGCGCAGCCGCAGGAAACCTTTGCAACTGCAAAGTTGATCGATACGCATATTGACGGCTATCGTTTGCTCAGCCTGTTGGGCCAAGGTGGCATGGCGCAAGTGTTTGCAGCGGAGCGTTTGGACGCAGATTTCCACCAGCAGGTAGCGGTCAAACTATTGCGGCGCCATTTGCACAGCGAATTAGAGTTGCGTTTGTTTCAGCGCGAACGTCAAGCCTTAGCAAGTTTGGAGCACCCCAACATTGCGCGGCTATTGGATGGTGGCGTGACCGCAGCGGGTGTGCCGTATCTGGTGATGGAGTTGGTGCGTGGCGTTGACTTAATTCAGTACGCCCGGCAACACAATTTAAGTCTGCGCGCGCGTTTAGCACTGTTCGCGCAGGTGTGCGACGGCGTTAATGCCGCGCACCGGGCGCTGATTGTGCACCGGGATATCAAGCCCGCGAATATCTTGGTGAATCAGACGGGTGTGGTGAAGCTGCTGGATTTCGGCGTTGCGAAATTATTGGACGAGCAGATTGATCAGCAAATGGCCACCTTTGCGCCACTGACACCCGAATACGCCGCACCCGAGCAGTTTGATGGCCGCGCAATCACCACCGCCACCGACGTTTTTGGCCTTGGCGTGGTGTTGCATGAATTGCTGGTCGGGGTGCGCCCCGCGCGCGGCAATGGTCTAGGCACCGATACCGCACGGGCGTCGGATTTGATCAGCACACAAACCACGTTAGAGCTAAAGCCTGCGCCGATCAGCGCGCCGGAACTGAAGCGCTTTTTGCGCGGCGATATTGACAATATCTTGCGCCAAGCCTTGGCCGCTGAACCAAATGCGCGCTACGCCTCTGCCGGTGATTTAGCCGCCGATTTGCGGCGATTTTTAACAGGCCAGCCTGTGCAGGCGCATCCAGCCAGCGGCTGGTATCGCACCAGCAAATTTGTGCGGCGTAATCGTGGCGCGGTGCTGACCTGCGGCGTCTTGTTGCTGGGTTTGGTTGGCAGCCTGATTTATGCGCTATCACAAGCGCAAATCGCGCGCGCACAAACCGCTCAAGCCACGCTGCAGGCCAAGCGCGCACAGGCGACCCGGGATTTTTTGGTGCAGCTGTTTGAAGTGTCTGAAGCAGGGGTAGCGCGCACTGAAATTCCAAGCACCGACACCCTTTTGCGCGATGGCGGTAAGCGGGTTTTGCACGGTTTGCAGGATGCGCCGAACCTGCGGATTGAACTGTTGAACGTGATTGGCGGCGTACAACAAAGCTTGGGGCTAAGCAGTGATGCTAAGCCGCTGCTGGATGCGGCATTGATGCAGGCCAAATTGCGCCTCAGCCCGGCAGACCCGCAATGGCTGCAGGCGCATACCAACAGCGCTCAGTTGGCGGTGGACGAAAATCGTTTTAACCCGGCCATTGAGACAATCACTGCCGCGTTGCTGCAATCGCAAGACAAAAATCCAGACATGCGGATAAGGCTGGGTGCACTAAAAACGCTGGCGCTGGCACAGAGTTTTTCCGATCAATTCAAAGCCGCCGAATTGACCACCCAGCAGATGCAGGCATTGGCCAAAACTACTTTTGGCGCAGCGTCGATTGAAAGCTACGATGCCCTGGAACTGGCGACCGAGATCGCTTATCAAGCCACTAACTTTGCGCAAAATGATTTGTTGTCAACGCAGCTTTTAGCGCAAGCGAACGCACGATTTGGCGCGCTGCACGCCCGCACCTTGGAAGCCAAGATTGCGCGAATCCAATTTTTTTCGGCAGCACTCAGGCCCAGCGATGCGCGCGTATTGGCGGAATCGGCAGCGACTGATCTGGCAAAAGTCTATCCACAGCCGAACGAAACGCACATTATTGTCTTGAATGCGCTCAGCGCCGTGCAGTTCCAAACCGGTGACATTGATGCTTCAGCGAACACGCTAGAGCAAGTCAATCAGCTTTATTTGGGACCGTTAAAAGGCCACCCTGGGCGCGACACCCTGCTCAATAATTTAGGCGCCATTCGACTGAAACAGCTGCGCTTTGAGGAAGCGTTGGCGCTCAACACGCAAGCATTGGCTTTAGCCTCTGCAAGCTTTGGCGCCGAGCACAGCCAAACGGCGCCGATTCTGCGCAGCCGTGGGCAAATTTTGACGCAATTGCAGCGTTTTCCTGAAGCCATGACAGCGCTGTTAAAGGCACAACAAATTTATCTCGCTATTGATGGCCTCGATAGCCCGCTGGCACTCAAAATAGAATTACCAATCGCGGATATCGCGCTGCGACAGGGCTACGGCGCAAAGGCGTTGCAAAGCATTCGCCCAGCGCTAGTGCGCTTGCGCCAAACGAATGCTGAGACCCATCGTGATGTGCTGGCGGCCCGACTGTTGAAGGCGCGCGCATTAGTGCTGACTAAAAATTACGCCGATGCCGCCAATAATCTGCCTGCGCTGCTTGCCGATATCCGAAACGCCGGAGCCGTTGCCACCTATCTGCTGCCAAATGCGCTGATGGCTCAGGGTGATGCCCTGCGGGGCATAGGCAACAACGCCGCAGCGCGCACAGCCTATCAAGATGCGCTGACCTTGCGCCACGCGGAAAAGCCGGTCAATCAGGCGGCTATCGCGGAATTGGATCAGCGTTTGCGTGGCCTGCAATAGTAGCGGCTGGGCTGGCGACGCACGTGCAAGCGCAGCCGCACAAATTCTAAGGCTACGCGCCATCGCGCTGCAAATTACCTTTGCCATGTCGTGTTTTCCATTGCCACTCCGTTCGTAGCCTGAAACCCACGCAATCGGAGCATCAAAATGAAACGCTTATCCCTATTTGCCCTCTGCGGCCTTTTTGCGCACAACAGCCAAGGCGCCAATTTTCTTGTCGGAAGTGGCCCAGGCTGCCAGTTTGGCGGTATCCAAGCCGCCGTCAATGCGGCGGCGGCGAATCCTGGAGCAGACGTTGTGCGCATCGCCAATGCAGGCACCTACTTTGCCGAAGCGGTAACGATAGGCACGCAGGATTTGACCATCGACGGCGATTATGCCGCCTGCGCGGACACCACGCCCAGCGGCTCCGATGCAACAATTAGCGGGCAAGGCGGCGCTGCGGCACCGGTTTTTCGGATTACCGGTGCGGGTGTTCGCCGCTTTAGTAATCTAGCGATCGTACGCGGCGACCATGTTGGCGGCGAAGGCGGCGGCATAAACTTCGATGGCTCGGGCGAGTTATTTTTGAGCAACGTCGGCATGGCCTTTAACGTTGCTGGATTCGGCGGTGCGATTAATTTTAATGGCGCGGGTGGTGCGGTGTTAACGCTTTTGAGCGGCACGGTGTTGCAGTTGAACGAAGCGATTACCGGTGGTGGTGGCGGCATTCGCATGGAGGGCTCGGCACAGGTGTTTATCCAAGAGCCGGGCATTCTGATCGCGAACAATTCGGCGCTGCTAGGCTCAGGTGGCGGGCTGCTGCTATTGGATGATACCTATGGAATCATTTCATCCGAGGGTTTTGGCACCGGCGTCATCGTTGGTAACTCGGCGCGCGATGGCGGCGGCGCAGCGGTGGTTGCGGATTCGGAGGACGACCTGGGAATTCTTTTGATGTACAGCACTAATGCGGCGCAGCCGGTCAGCCTTCGCAACAACATCGCTAGCGGCAATGGCGGCGCGATCTACGCAAAACCTGTTCGGCTGCAAGGCCGCCCAAGGGTGTGTTTGCGAAGCTTTCATTTACTGGGGAATCGAGCGCAAAACGGCGCAGCACTTTATGGTGATGCTGATGTACTCATTAACAGCCGTGTAGGCGTCAGTATCGATTTGAATACGAACAGCTGCGGCCTGAGCACCAGCATCTTGGTTCACTGCACGCCTAATCAGAATGGCTGCAACACCATACAAGGGCACCTTAGCGAGACGACAACAGGTGTTGCCACGCAGGGTGCAACCATCCTGATGCAGGATTTTGGAGACCTCAACATGAAGGATGTGGTGTTCTCTAATAACCGAGGCGGTTCGTTAATTCGCAACATTGAATCGCGGAATTTTGCGCTGCAAAACGCGCTAATAGTGGGGAATGCCGTCAGTGAGTCACTCGTGCGGCTGAATACTGCTGTCGATCAAAGCTATATCTTGCGACACATCACCATCGCCAGCAACACCATCGGCGGCCCGCAAGTGATCCAATTTGAGGACGGCCCAGACACGCTAAAATTTAATCACAACTTGATTTTTCAACCGGGCAAAACGTCGGTCACACTACCTTTTGCAATTGCCAACAGTGCGAATTACGACTGGGATTACAACGCCACCAGCGATACCACACAAATTTTGCCGCTGCCCTGGCAGTCGATCAATATCGACCCACGCTTTAATAGCGCCGCCTTCGGTGATTTCCGCTTGCGCGTGGGTTCGCGCCTGGTGGATCGCTATCCGAATGTGCCAGCGGTCGGAACGGTGCTCGATTTGGACGCACGCCCGCGCCCAACCAACTTGATGATTATTCCAGGTAGCGATTCAGTTGATGTCGGTGCGTTTGAGCGGCAAGAATCGGATCCGTGGTTAGTCAATGGCGAATTTGACGGCAATCTCAATAACTGGCGGAGCGACAATGCAGGAGTCACCAGCTACAACACACTGAACGCGGCGGGCAGCAGCGGTGGCTCCGTGCAGTTTTCCAGGCTGGGCGCAGTCGGCGACACTGCTCCGCGCTACAACGTGCTGGTGCAGTGCTTTAATTTACCGGCGGCGGGCATCTATCGCCTGAGCGGCTTTGGTCGCGGCACCGCGAACAATCCTATTGTTTTACGAGCCCAACCGGTCATTCGCTGGCGCTTGCGCAGCAATTCAGCCAATTGCGCCCAAACCGATACTATTGCGCAAGAAGGCGACCTGTTCTTCCCCAATGCGCCCGCATTTGCCGCAGCGGTGCCGTTTGACATCAATGTCAGCGCCGCGCAATTTGGCCCGAATGCCACGATTGAATTGCGGCTGGACACAACTGTGGCGGTTATTGGCAGCGGAATGGTGCCGAGTTCCGATACGCTGGTAGGCTTTGATAAAATTGAGCTGCGTAACGCCTCAGTTGTGTTGCCGCCACTGATTTTCGCGAATGGCTTTGAGAATTGAGATCAAATCGCTGCGCCGTGGGATCGCGCTAAAAAGCCTTTACGCGATCCCAAACACCGCTTCAATCGCATAATTGCCAGGCGCTTTTCCACACAGCCACGCCGCCGCATCCAGCGCGCCATGCGCAAACATGGCGCGATCTGCGGCGCGGTGCGTTAACGTGATTTCTTCCGCTGGCCCAGAAAAATGCACCTGGTGTTCGCCGACGACGCTGCCTAATCGCAGCGCCGAATGCTGCACGTTGGCGGTGCCACCTTGTCGTAGTGCTGCTTCCAAACTCAACGCCGTGCCGCTGGGTGCATCGCGTTTATTGCGGTGATGGATATCAAGTATGCCAACGTCAAAGCTTGGGCCAAGTAATTCTGCCCCGATGCGTGACAGATGTTTGAGCACCGCCACACCTCGGCTAAAATTATGCGTATGCAAAACCGCGTGCGTTTGCGCAAGTTCGGCCATGGCCAGCAGCCCTAGCGCGTCAAAACCCGTGACGCCACACACCAATGCGGCGCCAGAGTCGCGAACCACTGTTGCGGTTTGCGCAAATGCCTGCGGTAAGGACACATCAATAATGACGTCGACCGATGTTTCCAAGCGCGCGACATAATCTAACGACGTATGCGGACTTCGCTGCATCAATAGCGCTGAGCTTGGTGAAACCAGCAGCGCCTCCACGCGAAAGCGCGCATCCGCCGCTGCAAGTGTGGTGATTTGAAGCCCGAGGCGTCCACCGGCACCGATAATGGCTAGGCGAATGGCTTGATTGCGCTCAGACATGCCTAAATCAACCTAATCAAGCCGACTGTGGCTCAGCATCAGTCACATCAGCAACTTCTGCGGCAACCGGTTCAAACAGCGCCATTGTGTCCCACAAAAGCGGCTGCAAGCCTTCTTTGGCCAGACCCGAAATCACGTACCACGGTGCCTGCCATTTCAACGATTTTACCGCC
This sequence comes from Rhodanobacteraceae bacterium, assembly GCA_031409855.1. Taxonomy (GTDB): domain Bacteria; phylum Pseudomonadota; class Gammaproteobacteria; order Xanthomonadales; family SZUA-5; genus JANNYA01. The sequence continues at coordinate 16,466 of JANNYA010000129.1, forward strand.
GCTTTCGCAAGTTTAAGGGCTTCTTTTTCACCCACCGTATCGGCTTTATTGAACACCAGCCAGCGCGGACGCTTAAATAATTCCGGGTCGAATTTTTTCAGCTCTTTCTCAATTGCGCGTACTTGCTTGGCCGGCGTTGCCCCCGAGCCGGAGGCGGAAGAACCCGCTAAGTCGTAAGGCGCCAAATCCACCACATGCCAAAGCACGCGCGTGCGCTGCACGTGTTTGAGGAACTGCACGCCTAAACCCGCACCGTCAGCGGCACCTTCGATCACACCCGGAATGTCGGCCACCACGAATGACTTGTCCATCGCCACGCGCACCACGCCCAAATTCGGGTGCAGCGTGGTGAATGGATAATCCGCAACTTTGGGCGTGGCCGCCGAAATGCCGCGAATCAGGGTGGATTTACCGGCGTTTGGAAAGCCCAGTAAGCCAACATCGGCCAGCACTTTAAGCTCCAAATGCAGCTCGCGTTCTTCGCCTTCAGTGCCGGGAATACTGCGCCTAGGGCTGCGGTTGGTGGAACTTTTAAAGTGGGTATTGCCCTTGCCGCCGCGGCCACCGATGGCGACCAATACTTTCTGATGATGGGCGATCAAATCCGCGATCACCTCGTCAGTATCGACATCTTTCACCACTGTGCCGACCGGAACCCGCACCACCAGTTCATCGCCACCAGCGCCATTGCACTGGCGTGGCGTGCCTTTGATGCCACTACGCGCATCAAAACGGCGCTTGTAGCGAAAATCAACCAGCGTGTTTAGCCCTTCATCGGCCAGCAAATACACGCTGCCGCCATCACCACCATCGCCGCCATCCGGGCCGCCGAGCGGAATAAATTTCTCCCGCCTAAAGCTGACGCAACCATTGCCGCCATTGCCGGCAGTGACGTGAATTTGGGCTTCATCTACGAATTTCATTTGCCTTCCTTGGCTTTAATACTATTTTGGGCTTCGACACTATTTGGGGCGGGTAATTCTTCTTGGTGCAGCATGGTTTGTGGGATGCCACGAAAATGTGCGTCGCGATGCAGTAAAACTGCGCCGTGTTGGATTGCGGTGGCGGCAATTATTGAGTCGACTGTTGGTACCCGGCTTGTTGAATGGACGGAGATAGTCAATACAAGATTGGCTATAGCTTGATCGGTTGGGATGACTTCGTGGACGAGTGAAATCATTTCATCAGCGGACTGTTGGGCTTGTGCTTCATTCTCGCCTCGCGCCAAGCACCTTTTAATAAATTCAACAACGGTAAGCGCCGAAATAGAGACTTCCGATGATGAGGCCATGCGCGCTTTCGCAACCTCCCAGCCGAACTCGCGTTCAACTAAGCAAACTATGGCCGATGTGTCTAAAACGAGCCTCACAAATCTTCGTTTCTATCAGCCATAAGTCCTACCATCATGCTTGGCTGCCCAGGCAACGGCTTTTTGGAACCTATAAATCGATCCAACGCCGCCATCCGCTCCTCCTTCGACTTTCGCGGCGGATAAACGGTAATGATTTTGCTTTTAAGCGTCACAAACACCTCGACTTCTTCATTCGCCCACTCCGCAGGCACAGCAACATGCACCTGCCCGTCGTGTACATGCTGAGTTGATCTAATAGTGTCCATGTCTTCTCCTTTTACGACTTAAAGCCTCGGGCTATTTTTGGCAATTGTACGCTTTAGCCTATCGACGTCGGCGATTCATGCTCTTTAGTCGCTAAAAACCGTATTTTTGGATGCCGCTCTTGGGTCAGGTTTAAATTGACCCGCGTGGGCGCTAGATACACCAAGGCGCCTGAAGCGTCGCGTGCTAGGTTCAAAATGGCTTTCGCTTCAAACTCCTCCATTGCCGCTGCATCGTCGCTTTGCACCCAGCGCGCGGTGTGGATGCTGACCGGCTCGAACGCACAATCAACGGAGTATTCGTCTTTCAAGCGATAGGCGACCACGTCAAACTGCAGCGTACCGACCGCGCCCAATACCAGATCATTGCCTAGTTGCGCCTTAAAAAACTGCGTCGCACCTTCCTCGGACAGCTGCACCAAGCCTTTTTGCAGCTGCTTGAGCTTCAACGGGTCTTTTAAGCGAGCGCGCCGAAATAATTCGGGCGCAAAGCTGGGAATGCCGGTAAAGCGCAGCGCTTCGCCTTCGGTAAAGGTGTCGCCAATGGAAATCGTGCCGTGGTTGTGCAGCCCTAAAATATCGCCTGGATACGCGGTTTCAGCAATTTCACGCTCCGAGGCCATAAAGGTTAAGGCGTTGCCGATTTTGACGTCTTTGCCAGCACGGACATGAAACATCTTTTGACCCGCTTGATATGCGCCAGAGCAAATGCGCATGAACGCGACACGATCCCGGTGTTGCGGGTCCATATTCGCTTGGATCTTAAATACAAAACCAGTAAACGGCGTTTCAGTAGGTTCCACCGCACGCGTTTTGGTTGCGCGCGCTTGCGGTGACGGCGCATTTTCAATGAACGCCTCAAGCAGCAGCTGCACACCAAAGTTATTGATGCCTGAGCCAAAAAACACCGGCGTTTGCGTGCCCGCCAAATAGCGTTCGCGATCAAACGGGTGCGATGCGCCCTGCACCAACTCCAACTCGTCTTTCAACTCCTTCAGCAAATCTGGCCCGATGCGCGCTAATAGCTCGGGGCTGTCGATGCCTTTGATAATGGTGGAATCTTGCCGCGTGTAGTTGCGGCCTGGCTCGAACAAATGCACTTCATCATCGAGCAAATGATAAATCCCTTTCAAGCGCGCGCCCATGCCGATCGGCCAAGTTACCGGCGCGCATTGAATGCCCAACACCGACTCCACCTCGTCGAGCAAATCAATCGGCGGCCTGCCCTCACGATCAACTTTATTGATGAAAGTCATAATCGGCGTATCGCGCAAACGGCAAACTTCCATCAGCTTGATCGTGCGCGCTTCCACACCCTTGGCGCAGTCGATCACCATCAACGCCGAATCGACCGCGGTCAAAACGCGATAGGTATCTTCAGAAAAATCCGCGTGGCCAGGCGTATCGAGCAAATTGACAATGCAACCGGCATAAGGAAACTGCATCACCGAGCTGGTCACCGAAATGCCGCGCTCCTTTTCCATCGCCATCCAATCCGAGGTCGCGTGCCGCGAAGCTTTACGTGCCTTTACCGAACCCGCCATTTGAATCGCGCCGCCAAACAGCAACAGCTTCTCGGTCAATGTAGTTTTGCCCGCATCTGGGTGCGAAATAATGGCGAAGGTACGGCGGCGCTGCGTTTCGATGGCGAGCGGTGTTGCTAGCGCCAAATCCGGCGCCGTTTGAGTCTCTTGAGTCATACAAATTTCCTGTAGCCCCTGGTTTGCCAAGGCAACCTAGATGCGTCAAATCAAACGATTAAGCCGCACACTTTAGCCGCTGACGGCTGCCTTTGGGCTGAACTCCGTTCCGGCAAACAAAAACCCTACCCTTAAATGCCGGGCATTACCTGACCGCGATTGCGCGCGCCGAGAACGCGTATTTGTTCAAGCAGCAGCGGCAAACGCTATTTGGATGCAGCTTTCGCAACCACGGTGACTACTACTACTACTGCTGCTGCGCCGGACAAGCCATCAATATCGTGTCGGAATTAAACTGCACCGTGCCGCCAATAACAGGCCGTAAACCGGAATACGCCGGCAGCGCGGGTGGCAAGTCAACGTCGGTGCCATCGCTGCCCGCGCCGGTAGAAAAATACATCGGCTGCGCGGCGTCGCCTATGGGCTGCCCGCGTCTGCGTTTTATCGGATCAAAACACCAAAACGGCGTGCCGGTGGGTTCCGCCGATTGGCACAGCACCGGCGCGGGCAGTGCGCCTGCGGCAAAGATTTCTTGGCTGGCTTGGCGCAGCTGCCCGCGCGATTGCGTCCCGCGAATCGGCATAAATGGCGGAACATTGAACGTCGCCACCATGCGATAGGGCTGTTGATTGACCATGCTCGGGAATTTCGCATTGATCAGGGCCAGGCGCACAATGCCTGGGTTTAGCGTGCCATTGAGAAACGGAATGTTCAAACCGTCCTGCGGGCTCGCGTAACGATACAGCCGCACTGAAGGCGAGCCAGTGCAAATGCTTAAGCCGTCAATCCCACGCTGGCTAAAGTTCGTACCATTTTGGATAAGCCAGTTAAAGCCCACGTTGCTGTAATAGTGATCGGTATTATTCCAAGCCCCGACAATGGTCGGTTCCTGCGTATCAATCGTGCCGACCGCAATACCATCGGTTTCCTCACCTAACTGGCCGCGATAGACCACTTGGATAAATAAATCCGTCGCGTTCACCGGTATCGGGTCGGCGGCAAAATCAAATACT
>JANNYA010000130.1:0-3010 GCA_031409855.1 Rhodanobacteraceae bacterium
GTTAGCCGTGTTTCGTTCATGTTGATCACCATCCTTGAATGATCAACCCATCAAAACCACCTCGCCTAATCCAATTTCAGGCTCACGCCTGCTTGGATTCACGTCGCGAACTCAGGCTCATACCTCATTGGACAAGGCTGGGGCTGGCTGAATCTAGAAAATTTAGGCAACATCGCGATCCGTTTTCTATAGGTTCTCGCCATGTGGTTTAAATCTGTCTCTATTTATCGTTTGCCCGTGGACTTTAGTTTTGAGCGTGAAAGCTTTAACGAAGGCTTGGAAAAAGCTGTTTTGAAGCCGATTGGGCCGCTGGAGCCCTCGCGCAAAGGCTTTGTGTCACCGTTTGGCAATGATTCTGACGTGTTGTTGCATCAAGCCAGTGACTGCGTGCTGCTGGAGTTGGGCGGGCGTGACCGGGTGTTGCCCGGCTCGGTCGTTAAAGAAGCGATGGAAGTCAAAATCAAGGCGATCCATGAGCGCACCGGGCGTAATCCCGGCAAGAAACAACGTGAGCAGATCAAAGATGAAGTGCTGATGGACTTATTGCCACGCGCCTTCGTCAAACCCTCAAGGCAAGCGGCCTATATCGATCTTGAGCGGAAAATGCTGATCGTCGATGCCGCCACCGACAAACCCGCAGAATCCATCATCACCCAGCTGCGCGAAGGTTTGGGTTCGTTCGTGGCGGAACCGGTGCAAACCGAAGAAAGCGTCAGCGCGATGATGTCGGCGTGGCTGGTGGCGGGCAAATGCGATGGCCCCTTTGAGCTGGGCGATGAGTGCGAATTGAAAGACCCAGTGGACGCCGGCTGCGCAGTGAAGGCGAAACGTCATGATTTGAGCGCGGAAGAAATCCGTGAGCACGTGCGCATGGGCAAAAAAGTGAGTCAACTGGCGCTGATTTACGACAATCGCTTAAGTTTCGTGCTGGATGAAAAGTTCAAGCTGCGCAAGCTGAAATTTCTGGACATTATTTTAGACGAGATCAAAGACACCGCAGGCGAAGATGCCGCCGCCGAGTTGGATACGCGCTTTACTTTAATGGCGCTGGAATTTCGCCGGCTAATTGGCAGTCTAGATGAGCTGTTTAAATTGATGTGATTGCAAGTACCACCTTCGCCGATTTAGAACGCGCCATCGGCCGCCCAATCACGCGGCATTTGGCGCGTGGGCGCGGCATGCGTTTGTATGTACGTGAGGGCGCGGTGAATGTCAGCGTGCCGCGCGGGCTGGCGGAGGCGGAAGTGATTAGCTTTGTGCGCAGCCAAATCCACTGGTTGCGTAAGCATTTAACCAAGCACGATACGGGTCACAGCAAAGGTGCTGCGGAATTTCAGCTGGCGCTAACGGCGGATGACCGCGTACCGATTTTTGGCGTCAGCAAAATGATTGAACTGACACCCAGCGGCGCGCCCTTCGTCGAACATGCGCAAGCCCTGTCCCTGCTGGCGCGCCCGGGTGCCAATCAATTGAGCACCGCACGCAAGCAGCTGATCAATGCGCTCGCCGCGATTCATACGCAAGCGGTCGGGCAAGATATCCGGCTAATGTCAGAAGCTTTAGGTGTCAGCGCCCGGCGCATCACGATTAAGCCGATGCGCACGCTGTGGGGTAGTTTGGGGCCACAAAACACCATGAGCGTCAATTTTGCCCTGGTCTTTGCACCGCGCGCCTGCACCACCTACATCGCCGCACACGAATTGGCGCATGTGCTTGAGCGCAATCATGGGCCGCGTTTTTGGGCGCATGTGCAGCGCGCGTATCCAGATTTTGAGTCGGTACACCGCTATTTGCGCAAACACCACAGTTTCTTGATGCGGCTGCAGGATTCGGTGTTGAATGCGCCGGTTTGCGACCTGGAGTGACCTGTGTTCAGCGGGCATAGAAATGCACGCCGAATCGTTTCGAGACATTTTGCTAAGCTACGAGCGAACTATTGAGGGAATAACGGCAACCTGATTTTTGCAAGCCTGCACTATTTTCAACTTTTTTAAAACACTCTGGATTTATATGAAAAAACTGGTTTTATTTATTTCAATTGCTTCGCTTTTGAGCTTGGCCTCGTGTTCACCAACTTCCATGGTGAAACTTAATGGCACTAATTATTTGGTTGGTAGCCTAAAATCAAAGAAATTAGAAACTATGGGTTTTGTTGCCGGCAGGCTCAAGTTTTCCTGCAACGGTACAAAAACGCTTTGGATCAGCACTTGCGACGATCTTAACTGGACGCTTACTGCCTTTGATAGTCAAGATAAATTCGCTGGTTTTATTAACTCGGAACAATCTCTTGATAAGGCAGAAGGCGCGCGACGATTCAACGATGCGGAAGGCGATGGCACGTATTTCTGCTTCCCCATGCCGCCGGACAAATACAACGTTCGCGGTTTTGGCGTTGGCTATCCGAAAAGCGTGTCCTATGCACTTAAAGAAGACTCGTACATGAAAATTCCATTTGAAGTGAAGCCAGGAGAGATTTCATATATTGGAGAAATCCATTATCAAGTTTCAACTAAAGCGCTTGATTTCCTGAGCAGCTCGCTAAAAAACGGCTCGCTTAAATTAGCAGATGCAAAAGGCGACTTCGCAGATGCCGCGAAAACCCACTGCCCTGGTAAAATTAGCTCATGGCCAATGGTTCTGCGGCCACTAGATGCTGATGCAAATGGCGGCCACCCTTTGGTTAGAAACAGGAACTAAACTGGAGCTGCTTGACAAAAGCCCCGGCTAGAAAACAGCCGGGTTCAATTATCTTTTCGCAGCCAATCGATCTGCGATCAGTTGCGCACGCTTTAGCATCTGCGGATAAAAACGGCTTACTTGGAAATTAAGACTCTAAACAATCTGATTAGCGCCAATCCTCACTAACACAAAATAGTCATTCCCGCGAAGGCGGGAATCCAGGGTGAATGCAAAGGTGTCTGATTGTGGCGATGTTTCAAAAGCCTGAGTTCGAGTTTTCGTAAACTTCGTACAAATCAATTTTTGTCGTCACCGCCCCTGGATCCCCGCG
>JANNYA010000131.1:0-3871 GCA_031409855.1 Rhodanobacteraceae bacterium
AGTATTTGATTTTGCCGCCGACCCGATACCGGTGAACGCGACGGATTTATTTATCCAAGTGGTCTATCGCGGCCAGTTAGGTGAGGAAACCGATGGTATTGCGGTCGGCACGATTGATACGCAGGAACCGACCATTGTCGGAGCTTGGAATAATACCGATCACTATTACAGCAACGTTGGCCTTAACTGGCTTATTCAAAATGGTACAAACTACAGCCAGCGCGGGATTGACGGCTTAAGCATTTGCACTGGCTCGCCTTCAGTGCGGCTGTATCGTTACGCTAGCCCGCAGGACGGTTTGAACATTCCCTTTCTCAATGGCACGCTAAATCCTGGCATTGTGCGGCTGGCCCTGATCAATGCGAAATTCCCGAGCATGGTCAATCAGCAGCCCTATCGCATGGTGGCGTCGTTCAATGTGCCGCCATTTATGCCGCAGCGCGGAACGCAATCGCGCGGGCAGCTGCGCCAGGCCAGCCAAGAAATTTTTGCCGCAGGCGCACTGCCCGCACCGGTGCTGTGCCAAGCGGCGGAACCCACCGTCACGCCGTTTTTTTGTTTTGATCCGATCAAACGTAGGCGCGGGCAGCCCATTGGCGACGCCGCGCAGCCGATGTATTTTTCTACCGGCGCGGGCAGCGATGGCACCGACGTTGACTTGCCACCCGCGCTGCCGGTGTATTCCGGTTTACGGCCTGTTATTGGCGGCACGGTGCAGTTTAATTCCGACACGATATTGATGGCTTGTCCGGCGCAGCAGCAGTAGGAAAATTAGCGTCATCGATTAGGCTGTGTAGCCCCAATCGCTTGCAAACCTAAACAAATCAGGCGCAATCTGCAAAGACCAATTTTCGACCCTGAGGGATAGCTTGTGAGAAACCTAATAATCATTCTCGGGGTGCTGATATCGACTTTGACAGCCGCACAAGAAAACTGCGGCTATCCGGCATCGCTGATCCAAAGTGGATTTGAAGACGGTGAGCAGCCGGCTTTTGTCGCGCTTGCTCCGGCATCCACGCCACTGACTTTGACTGTAGATTTCCCCACAAATGCGCTGAATGTGGGCTCTGATTACGTACAAGTGTTCGGTGCATTCACCGGCCCTACCAACACCGGCATTACCGTCAACGGGAGTGCAGTGGCCACCACGGCCACACGCTTTGCCAGCGCGCCGATTCGACTGCTGCCCGGCAGCAACACGATCACTATCGTTGCCAGCACCATGGATGGCGCGGTGCAAACGGTAACGCGCACGGTGGTTTTTGATGCGAATCAGCGCCCTGATGTGGAGTTCCTCGGGTCTGCGGTGTCAGGCTTCGCGCCCACACGCATCGAATTTAGCCTGTGGTATCGCTTGCCAGCCGCACAAACGACGCTTAGCCGCGTGGAGATCGACTACGACGGCAATGGCGTCTTTGACTACGACGCCGCCGCGCCGCCGCCCGTGCTGCAATTCAACTACAACGATGCTGGCGACTATGCGCCGCTTGCGCGCTTAAGTTTTGACGATGGTAGCGCAGTAACCCCGCTTGTCGTGCGCAGCAGCAGCCCGCGTGTGCTGCTGGAAACGCTGGCTACAAGCAGGCAAACCCTGTGTTTTGTTTACTACGAACTCAAACATCGCTTACAAACCGGTCAAAGTGGATTGACTAGCGCGCTGTTAACCATGACGCCCGCATTGCGCACAGAATATCAACCGCTGTTTGCCGGGCTAGGGGCTAATTTGGCAAGCGCAGGTAGCCAAATGGGTGAGATTGTTGATGGTCAAATTGCCGATGTCATGGCGGAATTTATGGTCGCCGTACCTGATCCGGCCGTGCCGGGCGAATTTTTTGGGTTCCCTGTGCATTTTCGGCGCAGCAGCGATGGCGTTTGGCGTATTTCGGAGCTATGAGATGCACTTCATCGCACACGTATTCGCCGCGCTAAGCCTGGTTGCGCTGCAAACTCTGGCCCATGCGCAAAGCCCCATTACCGCCGTGCCCCAAGCGTATTCGGAACTGCCGGTTTATGCGGTTCAGGGCAATGGCTACGTCTGGCAGGGTGAGCAAGCCGTCAGGGACTTTGGCTTTGAGCTCCACTTCGTGCGCAACGGCGCCTGGTATTTGATGACTCGCAGTCAAGGCGTCGAATCGCACAGCTGGCGCGACGCTGACGGCTGCAAGCATTTTGATATCAGTCCCGAAGCCGCACCTCGCGGTATGTACAAAGCCTATGAGCACGCGTGCGATTCAGCCGACTTTCCTGGAAATAGTTTGCCGGAAAGTCTATTTCGCTGGCTCAACGGCGAGGCTAGTCGCTATCTTGACTTACAACGCTGTGCAGTGACGACGTCAGCGCTGGTCTGCAAAAAAGAGGATTATAGACTCATAGCTGATCTGCAATCTGGGCGTCTGCATCGCGTGCAGCTGCGCGAAAACGCCACTGGCCCGACGCTGATTTTGGAACTGAACGAGCTACCCGCCGATAAGCGCGCGCTGCTGCTTACCCCCGAGTCCAGAGGCTTATATACCTACGATCAGGTGCTGACTCCGGATCAGGTTTTTGCGCGCGCAGCTGCAGGCGATATCGCCTATGCGCGCAAATCGGTAGGTTTGGCAATGTCCATGGGTTATTCCACTAAACCCAGTGAACTCGTGTATCAAGCGCTAGAGGTTGCGTATCGCGCCCAGCTTCCGGAGGCTGCGTATTACACGGCGCAGTTTTATAGCAAAAATGCCACATTCCGCCCTAAGAAACTGAAGCAGCTTGATCACAAAGCGCTGCGCGCCGAACTTGCCAAACGCATGACTGAGGCAGCAAAAGACTGCGAGCAAAGAGCAATCAAGTCCATGATCGAAGGCTGCTTCGAGAAGGATTGCCTCGGCGATACACCTGGCAAAGCGATTGCGCTGATGGCAGCTCGTTTCGAACTGGCGTGTGAAGCGCGTTTTTTCAATCGCCTTAAGGCAGCGCAGCGGCCAGCGTGATCGCGCCGGGAGTTCGCACCATGATGACAATCCCTTGCGCAGGTTTTTTAGGTCTGGCCCGTGCTAATCGCCTGCGCCAACTTGCACTCAAACCCGCACGCTACTTTGGTCTGCTTTTCCTGTTGCTGCTGACGATGTCACTCAGCGCCTGCGCCGATCCAATTCGCCAAGATATCAAAGTGCAGTTTGTGCACGCACAAACGCTGAAGCCCTTGCAAGGCGTGTTTGCCGCCGTTGAATGGATGGACGTAAAAACAGGAATTTGTAAGCGGCATTCGGTTTTACGCAGTGACGCGCAAGGTCGGGTGTATTTCAAAAAAGTACCTGGCGCCTATTCTCGGCCGATGAATGCAATGGGGCTAGATTTGCAAACCATAAATCGTGAAATCGACAATAAAACCGGGCGGCCGAAGCATCGCATGATGAACGGTCGTAATCCCTCGGAAATACCTTGGGAAAAAATGGTGCTTTCTCTTGGCTATCAAAAAATCGATGTTCAAGAACATTCCAGCCTTTATTATGACCTTTGGCTGCCGGAAGACGCGATAACACCGCTAAATGGCTATGTGCGCTCCTACATGCTTTCTACGCGGCAAACACCCTTCTCGGCTTCGCAGTACTACACCCGCATTGGTGGCCCCTGTATTTATCGGCAATACGACGAGAAAACCGGCAAGAATGTTGAGTCAGTTGATCGCTCTGAATACACCGAGGAAACGCGCCAGGCACTTTTACGCACTAAAGCGCTAGCGCAATACCAGCAGCCTTGTCCAATGAGGTATGAGCCTGAGTTCGCGACGTGAATCCAAGCAGGCGTGAGCCTGAAATTGGATTAGGCGAGGTGGTTTTGATGAGTTGATCATTCAAGGATGGTGATCAACATGAACGAAACACGGCTAACG
>JANNYA010000132.1:0-7304 GCA_031409855.1 Rhodanobacteraceae bacterium
AAAAGCGAATAAACTTCCCCCAGATCAGTGCTGTTGAGCGAATTAATCGCCAAATTGACTTTAACGGCGGCCAATAACTCGCGCAAATCAACACCAACGCGAAAAGTTGCCCAGCCGGTCGTGCTGTAACTGGATGCGGCAATCGCGAAACCTTGCGCCAGCATTTGCTGACGTAGCGCAACGTTACCTAGCGATGGATCACCCGTCTCTGCTTCAAACTGAAAGCCGTGATTAATCACCACCAAGCCATCGCCCGCGCGCCAATTCGTGGGTGTTTGCAACAAATAGCGTGCGCCTGAAGGCGTTGTGCCGCGAAATTCCGCAGCGCTGGCTTGGCTTGCGGGAAACAGCGCTGCAACGAGAACAATGGCAGCAAGTGTGCGGGGCATTAATCGTATGCGCATGATGTGGCTCCAATTTGGTTTGGAATAATTGTTTTGCCGAAGCAAAACGTTTGTCGTTAGAAGTGTAGGCTCAGTGTAGAGGAAGTTTATTCGCTTTTCATAAATATGTGAATATGTGCGCAAATAAATTCCAGCAGCTGGCGACACGACAAACGATTCAGGTGAACCCGCGCGGCTGCGCGCAGTGCTGAAAAACGCCCTAAACTTGTGAATTGGCCTGATTTTGCGTACCGTGCGGCCTCTTTTTGCTTTTTTGGATACGCTATGCGCTTTGAAAACGTCGCCATTGCCAGCATTTGTCATATCGAAGCGCCGCATGTGATTCATTCGAGCGAATTGGTGAAAAAGCTGGGTGCAACGATGGATCGCTTGGGCATCCGGCGCGACGTATTCGAAAAAGTGGCCGGTATCCACTCGCGCCGAGTCTTTGATCGCGATACGCCGCCTTCCGATGCGGCGGCGCAAGCCGGTGAATTAGCCATTGTCGACGCCGGTATTGAGCGCAGTCAAATTGGCATTTTGATCAACACCAGCGTCTGCCGGGATTTTCTGGAACCCTCCACCGCTGCAATCGTGCATGGCAAGCTTGGCTTAGGCGAAGACTGTCTCAATTTTGACGTGGGCAATGCCTGCCTCGCATTTTTGAACGGCATGGACATTGCAGCACGCATGATCGAGCGCGGCGATGTGCAATATGCCTTGATCGTGGACGGTGAAAATAGTCGCCAAGTGTGCGATGACACCGTCGCTCGACTTGCGAGTGATGACACGACGGAAGAACAATTTCGCACGCAAATGGCGTCGATGACTTTGGGCTCGGGCGGCGTGGCGATGGTAATGGGGCATATTAAGGACTTACCTGATGGCCACCGCTATTTAGGTTCGGTCGCGCGCGCGGCAACGCAGTTTTCAAAGTTGTGTTACGGCAACATTGATCGGATGTTTACCGACACCAAAATGCTGCTGATTGAAGGGCTAAAGCTGGCCACGAAAACCTATGCCGTGGCGCGCACCATGTTTGGTTGGACGACGGAAGAAATAGATGAATTCGTTGTACATCAAGTCAGTCGCGTGCATACCGAGGAGCTGGTGCGTATGTTGGGGATCGATCCGCGTAAAGTGCTGACGATTTTCGCTGAGTTTGGCAATATCGGCCCGGCTTCGGTGCCGTTTACTTTGAGCAAACTCAATCAGCTTGGACGCCTGACTAAGGGCAAACGCGTGGCGCTGTTTGGCATAGGCTCCGGGCTCAATTGCGCGCTGGCTGAGGTGCTTTGGTGACAGCCGAGCCTGAGTTAAAAGCGCCTGAGTCAAATTCGGCCGAGTGGCGCGTCGGCTATCTCGGCTTGGGCGCAATGGGATGGCCGATGGCCAGCCATTTGGCGAAAGCAGGCACGCTGGCGGGCGTTTGGAATCGCAGCTCGGATAAATCAGCGCGCTTCGCGCAAGAATTTGCCGTACCTGCGCTGGCTACACCGGCCGAATTGGCTGCGCTCTGTAATGTTTTGCTGATCAATGTATCGGCCGATCAAGATGTGCTGGACGTGGTGCGCGCGGCGATGCCAGGAATCCAACCTGGCAGTATTGTGGTTGATCATTCTACTGTTAGCCCAGCGACTGCGCAAACATTGAAGCTTGAGCTAGCAAGCTTGGGCGCCGAGTTTCTGGATGCGCCGGTGTCGGGTGGCGTGGAAGGCGCGAAAAACGCTGCGCTCAGCTTGATGGTTGGTGGTAACGAGGCCGCACTGGCGCGCGTTATTCCGGTGCTAACACGCATGGGCAAACGCATCACGCACATGGGCGACGTAGGTTCTGGGCAAGCGACGAAAGCGGTCAATCAAGTCATCATCGCTGGCATCGCGCAAGGCGTATGCGAAGCGCTGGCGCTGGCGGAAAAGCTTGAATTGCCGACGGAAAAGCTGCTCAGTGTTTTGACCGGCGGTGCCGCGAATTCGTGGTTCCTTGAGAAGCGCGGTGAAACCATGCTGAAAGACGAGTTCGCGAATGGTTTTAAGCTGGGCCTGCTGTTGAAAGATTTGAACATCGTCGCGCGCATGGGACGCGAATTAGGTTTGACCCAAACGACGGTGCAGCAATCCATCAGCGACTACACAACTTTGGTCGCCCAAGGCCGTGGCGATGAAGAAATTTCGGCGTTGATTCGCAAAAAGCGCGGCGCCTAACTCGTCACCATCCCGAAACACGCCGCCCGCGATAATTTGTGATGCGCAATTTAATCGTAATTCTTGGCGATCAACTAGATCGCAATTCCAGCGTTTTTGATGACTTCGATCCTACGCTCGACCATATTTGGATGGCGGAAGTGCGTGACGAAGCCACGCATGTTTGGAGCCACAAGGCGCGCACTGCGTTATTTTTATCGGCCATGCGTCATTTTGCCGCTGAACTTGAGCACCAAAGCTATCCCCTGACCTATTTGCGGCTTGGCGAGCATGCATTTGCCAGCTTGGAAACTGCGTTAGCCGCGACGCTGCAAAAAGCAAATCCAACCCGAGTTGTATTGACCAAGCCGGGCGACTATCGGGTGCGCGAAGCGCTTAAAGCGGCGTGTGCAGCAAGCAACACGCCCTATGCAGAACGCACCGATACGCATTTTTATTGCAGCGAGGACGACTTCAACGAATGGGCGCGCGGGCGCAAGGAATTCCGCCTTGAGCACTTCTACCGAATGTTGCGTAAGCGCGAAAACATTTTGATGGACGGTGCTAAGCCAGAGGGCGGCGATTGGAACTATGACACGGAAAATCGCGGCAGTTTTGGTGCCAAAGGCCCGGGATTGGTGCCGCTTCCCCAACCCTTCACGCCCGATGCAATCACCACCGAAGTGCTGACCTTAGTCGAGCGCGAATTCGCGGCACATCCTGGCACATTGGCGCACTTTGATTGGTCGGTAACGCCTGAACAAGCCGAAGCCGCGTTGGCGGATTTCATCGCGCATCGCCTAATTGCTTTTGGCCTGTATCAAGACGCCATGTGGCAAAACGAACCGTATTTGTATCACTCGAAACTCTCCGCCGCACTCAACCTAAAACTCATTTCGCCGCGCACAGTCGTCGATGCCACAGTCGCTGCGTATCGTTCTGGCAAAGCGCCGCTCGCCGCCGTTGAGGGCTTCGTGCGGCAAATTTTGGGCTGGCGCGAATATGTGCGCGGGCTTTATTGGTGGCGCATGCCGGGCTATGCCGGCGAAAATGCACTGCAAGCCGAGCACGCACTGCCCACATTTTATTGGACGGGCGACACCGATATGGCGTGCTTAAAAGACGCCATTGGGCAAACACTGAAATACGGTTACGCGCACCATATTCAAAGGTTAATGGTGACCGGCTTATTTGCGCTGATGTTGGGCGTGCGCCCGAAAGCCGTCCACGAGTGGTATTTGGCGGTTTATGTCGATGCGGTGGAATGGGTGGAGCTGCCGAATGTGTTGGGCATGAGCCAATATGCCGATGGCGGCGTGATGGCATCGAAACCCTATTGCGCGAGTGGTAAATACATCCAACGCATGAGCAATTATTGCCAGGGCTGCAAATTCAAGCCCGACCTTGCGGTAGGCGAAAATGCCTGCCCATACACCACGCTTTACTGGGATTTTTTGGCGCAGCACAAGGCGCGTTTCGCCAAACATCCGCGCGCCGCGCTGCAATGGCGTGCACTGGAGCGCTTAAAACCCGAGCAACTTGACGCTATCCGGGCCCAAGCCAGCGCATTGCGAAGGCGTTTAGCACCTGAGAAACACGCATGAAGCGCAAATAAAATTTGATTATCGGCATCTAGCGATTTGCACGCGGCGTATTACACTCGCTTGGTAAGCACGCAAAGCAAAAAACTATCCACGCCTTTAACCATGGAATATTCGACAATGAAAGTTAAGCAATACCTACTTTTAGGCGCTGCATTTTTGTTTGCGTCTGCCGCATTTGCACAAGTTAAACCTGCTGATGCATTGAAATATCGTAAAAGTGCCTATCACGTCTTGCTTTGGAACTGGATGCCGCTAGCGAACACGGTGCGTGGCAAAACCCCGTACGTCAAAGCAGATTTCGAGCGATATTCCGCGCGCATCGCGCAAATTGCGCCGATGCTTTTAGAAGGCTTCCCAGCCGGCTCGGGCATTGGCAAAACCGAATCGAAGCCAGAAATTTGGACCAATTGGGCTGACTTTCAGGCAAAAATGAAATCCTTTGAAACCGAGTCTGCCGCGCTAGCGACGCTGTCTAAAGGCGGCGACTTTGAAAAAATTAAACTTCAGTTCGGCAAAGTCGGCGGCACTTGTAAGGCCTGCCACGATAAATATAAGTTGGATTGAATAGCGCAACGCACGGCGTTAAAGGCTTGGCAAGCGAGGTGTACTAGCCCCACACTTCGCGCCTCTAAACGCCTGGATTCAAAACCGTGAGCAATCCGCAAGATGTAGAAAAACCCATCCATCTGAACCCGATGGGGATCAACGGCTTTTCCTTTGTTGAATTTGCCGCACCCGACGCCGCAATTTTGCACACGCTATTTGAGCGCATGGGTTTTAGCGCGGTGTCCAAACATAAAACAAAGGCGATCACCCGCTACAGCCAGGGCGATGTCAACTATTTAGTCAACGAGCAGCCGAACAGTTTCGCTTCCGCTTTTGCTTATGCGCATGGCCCGAGCGCCTGTGGTTTCGCGATTCGAGTTGCAGATGGCGCTGCTTGCTTGAGTGAGGTTTTGGCGCGCGGTGCTGAAATTGCGGTTGATCCAAACACCACGCGCGCAGTTGACGCGCCGGTGATCAAAGGCATCGGCGATTGCATGCTGTATCTAATTACCGATGGCAGCGATCCCTTCGCTGACTATGTGCCCATTCCCGGTGTTGAGCAAAATCCCGTTGGCTTTGGCCTGAGCTTTATTGATCACCTGACGCATAATTTGTACTTTGGCAACATGGCGAAATGGGCGGGCTATTACGAAACGCTGTTTGGATTTCGTGAAATTCGCTATTTCGATATTAAAGGTGCGAAAACCAGCTTGGTCAGCAAAGCCATGACCGCACCCGATGGCATTGTTCGCATTCCGCTGAATGAATCCTCCGATCCGAAAAGCCAAATTAACGAGTATTTGGATCAATACAAAGGCGAAGGAATTCAGCACATCGCCTGCTTCACCAACAATATCTATGAAACCGTCGAGGCGATGCGCGCCCAGGGAATTACTTTCCTCAATACGCCCGATACCTATTTCGACGTGATCGATCAGCGTATTCCCAACCACGGCGAAGACGTGGCGCGCATGGCGAAAAATAAGATTCTAATCGACGCCGATTTGGCCACCAAACGCGAAATCTTGCTGCAAATTTTCACCGAAACCAATATCGGCCCGATCTTTTTTGAGATTATTCAGCGCAAGGGCAATGAAGGCTTTGGCGAAGGCAATTTCCAAGCGCTATTCGAGTCGATTGAACGCGATCAAATGCGGCGCGGCGTGCTGTAGTCGATTAATTTTTCTCAAAGTTTGTTTTACGTGCCGCTGACCCGCCGCTACAATTTGATCCCAAACGTGGTCGAAATCGCGAAAGGCTACATGGCGCATGAAAATAGTACGCTAGCAGCGGTGATTCTGGCGCGCAACGCCGCACATGGCGCGCTCAGCGCGTTGAAATCCGCATCGGCGATTGCGTCGGAGAAAAAGCGCGAATACCCGCTGCGAGGATATTGCATCAACGCATAAGGGGAAATTTCTTAATGATCACAAGCGTTTACGTGGCGGAAACGATGGCGATAAGGAAGCCAAGTGCCCAGGCAATGAGCAGCCGTGGGCGATCAAAGGGTCAATTGAACAGCCGCTTTGGTTGGGTGCCTATCTAAGTACAGATGCATTTGAGTTGCAGCTGCAAGTCAACACGCCAGAGCCTGAAACTGCCGCTTTTACCCTGGCTGTGGCGTTGCGCACTGCACTGAGTGCCGAGCTTGGCATCGAGGTACGCGAGATTAACTTCACTGCTCAAACGGCAAATGGTTATTGGTCAGCGGTGGTTTTTGATCAGGCCAGCGGTGGCGCGGGCTACAGCAGTCAAGCGCAAGCGCTGCTACCAAAACTCATTCAACGAGTACGGAAAATTTTAGCTTGCCTAGCAAAGTGCGAAAAAGCCTGCCAACAGTGTTTGTTGGATTATCAAACGCAGCATAAAGTTAAAGAGCTTGATCGGACGATGACGCTGTCTTAGTACACGAGCGGCCGATGCTTGAACTCCGCACGCCACCCCTAAACCTGAACGAACTCAAATCCAGGAAAGAAGATTTTCTTGACGGGTAGAAAAACTGATGTAGAGTAGCTGGCTCACCTGACGAGAAACACTCTCCGCGAGATGCGGAAAGTTAGTCAGGGGATCGGGTTCAAGGCGGTGGTCTTGCAGGATTGGGGCGCTGGGTTTGAGCTAGGTCTGAGATTTAAGAGTTGAGCTTACACTGTGTTTTAACTTAATTGCAGTGTTGTGACAGATTCTTGAATTTTTGAGTTGATCTTTAACAGTATTGAGAAGTGTCTTGTGTGGTCGTTCGTGCGGAGGTAGTTCGCATGGAAGCGGCTACACAAATGAAGATTTAATGGAAGGGTCGCTTTAGTGTGGCCTGGAAAATGGAAGTAAATGTAGATGATTGAATTTGGTGAAAGCCGGATTTGGTTATCGATGTATACGTCAATGTTGAATTGAGTTTGCGTTTGAACCTTAAGTAATGCTGAAAGATTTCGGTTGATTTTTATAATCGACCACAAAGTATAAACTGAAGAGTTTGATCCTGGCTCAGATTGAACGCTGGCGGCATGCCTAACACATGCAAGTCGAGCGGCAGCGCGGAGCAATCTGGCGGCGAGCGGCGGACGGGTGAGGAATACATCGGAATCTGCCCT
>JANNYA010000133.1:0-29668 GCA_031409855.1 Rhodanobacteraceae bacterium
CTGCCAAATGCCCGCGATTTTGGCGGCACCGCAAGCTGGAACTACACCAGTAAAGCCTGGGATATTGGCAGCAGCCTAACGCACTACGGGCGAGAGTTAAATTTCAATGATTTCGGCTATTCGGCTAGAGTCGATTTAAAAAACAATTAAATTTGTGGCACCAGGCGGCCACAAACACCCCGCAGCGATGGCGCGGCGGCAAACTACAAAATTCAATTTTTCGCGAACGCAAATGACCGCGGTGATCGTCTGTCTGACAGCATTTATGTGTATCGGCAGTTCAACGCAGCGGATGGTGGCTTCGCCAGCACCCAGGTGCTTCTGGACGCTGCCGGCTATGACGATTTGATTTCGCGCGGCAATGGCCTGATGCGGCGCCCCGCAAGGCTGATGCTGTCGCACTTCCAGCAAAGTGCACAGCATGGCAAATGGCGCTACAGCGGCTCGGTGCGAAATCGTCAGGAGGGTTTGGACGGGCGCGCCTGGAATTTTGTCGCAAGCGCTAGCTATCAGCTGAGCAGCACACTGGCGCTGGATGGCAATGTGCGCTGGCGTAACAGCAGCGATTGGCTGGTGTGGCGGGGCGCAGATCGCATTCAGGGCGTTCAAACCCCGGATCTTTTTGCGCGCTATCGGCGCACGCAATTTATCGCTAATTTCAACGCCAACTGGATCCCCAGCCCCAAGCATGAGCTGCGTCTGAAGCTGCAATCGCTGATTATTAACGCCGGTGACGCGCGCGCCGTTCGCTTAGGCCCAGGCGGCGTGCCCTATGCCACAAATGATCAGATTGCGCCGCTGCAAGTGCGCAATTTGGGCGTGCAGCTGCGTTATAAATACGAATTTGCGCCGCTGCGTGAGCTTTATGTCGTCTATGCGCGCGGTGGGTTCGAGCAGGATCGCGATGATCCGCGTAGCTCGGTCGAGCTATTTCAAGACAGTTTTGATCTGCGCGATTCGGATCAATTTTTGCTAAAGCTGCGCTGGGGTTTATAAGGGTTAATGCGCTGCGGTGGCTTGTTGACTCGTCCAAACGGCAGGCGCGAAACGCTGCGGGTTCCAAATTGAAAACCTTCAGATGAAATCAGCGTTGGACACACCAAGCTGCGGTTAGCCCTTATTTTATGGCGCGTGGATAGCAACCGCACCGCTATTTTCGCATTGATGCGAAGTGACGAAAGCGCAATTTTCGCGCGCACTTTGCCCAATCCTTAGTCTATCCTTGGGCGCTCAAAGACTTTAGAAAGCGCGGGAGTGCTATGGACGCCAAAACTGATCTCACCAAAAACGATTTGGACCCGACCGAAACTAAGGAATGGCTTGACGCGCTCGCCGCCGTCATCGGTGCGGATGGCACTGATCGAGCGCATTTTTTGCTGGAACGCATGATTGAGTCCACGCGCCATGCTGGTGGGCATTTGCCGTTCAAATACACCACCGCCTACATCAATACGATTCCTGCGCACCTGGAGCAGAAATCCAGCGGGGACGCTGCCATTGAATGGAAATTGCGCGCCTACACACGCTGGAACGCACTTGCCACTGTGGTACGTGCGAACCGTAAGCCCGGTGAAGTTGGTGGACATATTGCTTCGTTTGCCTCGGCCGCCACGCTTTATGACGTCGGCTTCAACCATTTTTGGCGCGCACGTTCCACCGAACATTTGGGCGATCTGCTTTATATCCAGGGCCACTGCGCGCCCGGCATTTACGCCCGTGCATTTTTAGAGGGCCGCATTAGCGCCGCACAGCTCGATGGCTATCGCAACGAGGTCGACGGCAAAGGTTTGTCCAGCTATCCGCACCCTTGGCTGATGCCAGACTTTTGGCAATTGCCAACCGTGTCGATGGGCTTGGGGCCGATCATGGCGATTTATCAGGCGCGCTTTTTAAAGTATTTGGAACACCGCAATCTAATCCCGGTATCGGATCGCAAAGTCTGGTGCTTTATGGGTGATGGCGAGTCCGACGAGCCGGAATCCCTAGGTGCAATTTCGCTTGCCGGGCGCGAAGGCCTAGACAATTTGGTGTTTGTGGTGAACTGCAATTTGCAGCGCTTGGACGGCCCGGTGCGCGGCAATGGCAAAATTATTCAAGAACTCGAAGGCGTGTTTCGCGGTGCCGGTTGGGGCGTAATCAAACTGCTTTGGGGCAGCTTATGGGACGGTCTGTTAGCGCGCGACAACAAAGGCGTGTTGCGTAAATTGATGGAAGAAACGCTGGACGGCGAGTACCAAAACTTCAAAGCCTTTGGCGGCGCCTACACGCGTGAGCACTTCTTCAATAAGTATCCGGAAACCCGCGATTTGGTCGCTAGTATCTCGGATGAAGACATCGCGCGCCTAAATCGCGGTGGTCACGACCCACACAAAGTTTATGCCGCCTATGCCGCTGCGCACGGCAATAAAGGCCAGCCGACGGTTATTTTGGCAAAAACGGTGAAAGGCTACGGCATGGGCCAAGCCGGGGAAAGTCAGAACATTACCCATCAACAAAAGAAAATGGACACCGATTCCATTCGCGCGTTCCGGGATCGTTTCAATATCCCGGTCGCCGATGATCAGCTAGAAGAAGTGCCTTACTACCATCCGGGCGCTGATTCACCGGAAATCAAATATCTCAACGCGCGCCGCGCGGCATTGGGTGGGCATTTGCCCAAGCGTATCGCCACCGCCGAAAATTGCGCTGCGCCACCCTTGTCAGCGCTCAAGCAAATCACCGATGGCAGCGGAGATCGAGAAATTTCGACGACCATGGCGTTTGTGCGCAGTCTGAATTTGTTCCTGCGCGACAAAGCCTTAGCGCCGAAAATTGTGCCGATTATTTGCGATGAAGCACGCACTTTCGGCATGGAAGGCATGTTTCGCCAAATTGGCATCTATGCGCCGTTTGGGCAGTTGTACAAGCCGGTGGATGCCGATCAGCTCAGCTACTACCGTGAAGATGCCGCCGGGCAAGTGTTACAAGAAGGCATTACCGAGGCGGGCGCGTTCTCGAGCTGGATTGCTGCAGCGACAAGCTATGCCAACAATGGCGTGGCGATGCTGCCGTTTTATATTTTTTATTCGATGTTTGGCATGCAGCGCATTGGCGATTTGGCCTGGGCGGCCGGTGACCAACGTGCGCGTGGCTTCTTGCTGGGCGCGACCGCTGGGCGCACAACCCTTAACGGCGAAGGCTTGCAGCACGAAGACGGCCATTCGCATTTGTTGGCCGGTGCGATTCCAAATTGCGTTAGTTATGATCCTACCTTCGCGCATGAAGTCGCAGTGATCATGCAAGACGGCACCCGACGCATGATGCAAGAACAAGAAGACGTGTTCTATTACATTACCGTGATGAATGAAAACTACCGCCACCCGGTGATGCCAGCGGGCTGTGAAGCCGGGATCATCAAAGGCATGTATTTACTGAAGGATGCTGGCAAAGCCAAAAAGGCGGAGCTACGTGTGCAGCTATTAGGCAGTGGCACTATTTTGCGCGAAGTGATTGCCGCAGCGGATTTACTAGAAAAGGAATTCGGCGTCAAAGCCGACATCCATTCTTGCACCAGCTTTAATGAGCTGCGCCGCGATGGTCACGCCTGCGAGCGCTTCAATCGCCTCAATCCAGAATCAAAAGCGCCGCAAACGCCGTGGTTCACCACGCAACTCAGCGGTCGTGCTGGCCCGGTCATTGCGGCGACCGATTATGTGCGAGCGTATGCAGATCAAGTGCGCGCATTTATCCCGGCGGGTGTGCATTACACCGTGCTTGGCACCGATGGCTTCGGCCGGTCTGACACACGGGCGCAGTTGCGAAAGTTCTTTGAAGTTGATCGCAATTACGTCGCGCATGCAGCCATCGAAGCTCTGTTCCGCACCGGGCAGATGAAGGCGGCGGACGTGGCAAAAGCGGCGAAAATTTTTGGCATTGATGTGGCGAAGAGTGATCCAGTCGGCGTTTAAGGCATGTGGCTACGCGGGCTACTCTCACGAAAAACTGCAAAACCGGCGGCGTGCCATTTATTTGAAGCACGCCGGTTAGCAAGGGAAAATAAGCTGGTGGTTGGCAGCGTTAAACGAGTTTGATGCGCTCAGGCGTTGAAGTTACGCCGAGCACCGAGCGCAATTAAACCCAGCATCAGCACCAGCGTGCCGAAAATACTCAGCGTCGGCACCTGCACCGGCAAGCCAACGCCAGCGATTACGCTAGCGCTGTTGTCGAGCTTGCTGCAGTCGACGCCATCAGTACGAACGCTGGCAGTATTGCCCACGGTCGTGGTGCCGACAGCTAGTGTGTAATTGCTGGTGTAGGTGCGCACATCACCCGGGTTGAGCGCGCCTAGAGTGCATGGCAGAGCGCTGCATGCACCCGTCACTGAAACAAGCGTCAAGTTCGCGACTGCGGGTTCAAGCACCTGCACATTCGTGGCAACACTGCTGCCGATATTTTGAACGGTACTGCTGATGCTAAAGATATTGCCAATAATGGCATTACCCACAGCGCTGCGGGTGATGCTAACGCTGGCGCGCGGGCCATATTCCAAATCGCTCCAGCGCGCATCAAAAGTAAAGCCAAAGTTGTAGTTCGCCACAGTCACCGAGCGTAGCCGTGTCGGTGGCCCCTGGCTGGGGTCAATCGGAACAAGGCTGGTATCAGTAAAAACCAAAGTGCCATTGAGGAAATACTCGAGCGTCGTGCCGGTGAAGCTGACACACATATCGTTCCAAGCGTCTGTTAAAAATGGCGTGGTTAAATTGATCCAACCGTCGGCAATACCCTTTTTCAAAATTCGTATGCGTGGTACGCCGCCGCCGACAAGTTGATCAGCGACTTGTGCGCTGGAAAATCCAATGGCACCGTAATATAGGCACTCATCGTTTCCCGCTGGGCAAAGGCCGTCATTTGCTAAAGGTGTGTATTGCAATAAAAGTTCGCTACGTCGGTTTAACACTGGATCTGCAAGGTTTGAGGTATTCCAATTCGCCGGAATATAAAGGCTGCCAGCCACGGTTACGCCTGCGCCTTGCACGCTGGGAAAGCTGATTTCACGGCCTTGGAGATTATAAAAATTGCCTGCGAATGGCGGTGGGCGTGTGCTCGGCCCGTCGAGGGCGTCGACGCCAATGTTTAATACATCGAAGCGACCGAGGGAATTTGCGGTCGTGCTCCACACTCTGGGCGCAAAGCGCGAAAGAGTCCACGCATTCGGCGCGAGCGCGCCGGTGGTGATTGGGTGCGCTGGAAATCGTGTAGCGTAAGCATTAGGTACACACAGTGCTGCGGCGCTCAAGATAAGACACAAATTAGGTAAGTGCTTCAGTTTGCGTGACATGACATGCTCAAATTTTTTGGTTAGATGTGCAGTCTAAGCGTTAGCGTATTGATTGCGCAGGATTTTTTCCTTTGCTCCGCGCATTGTGCGTGTGCTTTACGCAAAACTTTGCGACGCTAAACAGTGTGGCGCCTGCGAAAGTGGCAGCAGTGGATCAAAAAGCTGTGGCACACTCGCAGCTTGGCTTAAGAGCAAAAGGTGTTTATGAGCGGTATCGGCCCAAACTCAACGAGTAGTGTTAGCGGTGCAAACTTGGCTGGCTTCACCGGCGTTCTGCGGCGCTTAGTCGCCGAGGGCTCGCTTAATGAAGTTGACGCAAAGCGTGCATTGGATGCGACTTTAAAGGTTAAGCAATCGGTTGCGACCTATTTAGTCGACAACGGCATTTGCGACCCAAAATTGGTCGCATTGGCCTCATCGGCAGAATTTGGTGTGCCGCTTTTTGATCCGCTTTCACTGGATTTGGCGCAAACCGCAATCAATTTAGTGGATGCTAAATTGATTGAAAAGCACCGCGCGTTCCCGCTATTCAAGCGCGGTAATCGCTTGTTTGTTGGGCTTTCAGACCCGACCAATTTTCGCGCATTAGAAGAGATTAAGTTTCAGTCAAATTTGATCGTTGAGCCGATTCTAATCAACGACGATCAGCTCACACGCGCCATTGAGTTAGCGCAAGCGGCTTCCTCGACCACGATTGACGGCATGGACGACGCCGAAGGCATGGAAAACCTGGAGCTAGGCGACACCGACGATGGCGATGCTGCGCCTGGCACCGGGCATGACGCCAGTAGTGCCGACGATACGCCAGTAGTGCGTTTTATTAATAAAGTGCTGGTGGATGCGATTAAGCGCGGCGCTTCGGATATTCACTTTGAACCGTATGAAACTAATTATCGCGTGCGCTTGCGCATAGACGGTATTTTGCGCGCGGTTGCAGCCCCGCCGATTAAATTATCGAATCGTATTTCAGCGCGGATCAAAGTGATGGCGAGCTTGGATATTGCCGAGCGTCGAATACCGCAAGATGGACGAATTAAACTTAATTTAAGTAAAACCAAGAGCATGGATTTTCGTGTTAGTACCTGCCCGACGCTGTTTGGCGAAAAGGTCGTGATGCGGATTCTGGATGCGTCTGCCGCCAAGATGGGTATCGATAAGCTGGGCTATGAAGACGAGCAGAAAAAGCTGTTTTTAGACGCGATTGATAAGCCCTACGGCATGGTTTTAGTCACAGGGCCCACCGGATCCGGCAAAACGGTGTCGCTCTATACCGCACTCAATATTCTAAACACCGAAGGTCGAAACATTTCCACGGCCGAAGATCCGGTCGAAATCCGGGTTGCAGGCATCAATCAAGTGCAGCAAAACATTCGTGCGGGCATGACGTTTGGTGCCGCGCTTCGATCGTTCTTGCGCCAAGATCCAGACGTGATTATGGTGGGCGAAATCCGCGATTTAGAGACGGCTGAAATTGCGGTTAAAGCCGCGCAGACCGGGCACATGGTGCTCTCAACTTTGCACACCAACGATGCGCCGCAAACAATTTCGCGACTCATGAATATGGGGATTGCACCTTTTAACATCATCAGCTCTGTGACGCTAGTGATTGCACAACGATTAGCCCGGCGCTTGCATGACTGCAAAAGGCCGCAAACGCTGCCCGCGAATGCCCTGCTCGCGGAAGGCTACACTGAGGAAGATCTGAAGTCTGGCATGCAATTATTCGAGGCCGTCGGCTGCAGCGGCTGCAGTGACGGCTATAAAGGGCGGCTTGGGATCTATCAGGTGATGCCGATCAACGAAGCCATTGCTAAAATTATTTTGGCCGGCGGTAATAGCCTGCAAATTGCTGAAGAAGCGCGCCGTCAAGGTATTAACGACTTGCGTCGCTCCGCGTTAGTTAAGGCAAAGAACGGTTTTACCAGCCTTGCTGAGATCAATCGGGTGACGAAGGACTAAGGTCAGTCAATTCTCGCCGGGCGGCGGCACGGCAAAACAAGTTTGATCTTGATCACTCAATTTTTGAAGTTTGAGGTGAATGCTCGCTCGTCAACGTCAAAACCGTTGCCAGTGGGAATTCAATCGTGGCACTGGTGCCCACCCCGAGCGTACTAGTCAGTTCAACGGGCCAGGAAAAACGGTCTGATAGTCGTCGAACAATCGTTAGGCCGACCCCGTGGCCGCCACGTGCTGCACCTTGGCCGCGAAAAAACGGTTGAAAGATGTGTGCCATGTCTTGCTCGCTCATGCCATGCCCGGTGTCGGTAATCTTGATTTTTTTAGCAATAATTTCAACGGTGACGCTGCCAGCATCCGTGTAGCGGCAGGCATTGCGAATCAAATTACCGAGCATCACAGAAACCACTTTGCCAGGCCCGACCAACGTTAGCTCGTGTGGCTCGACGAAAGTTAAGGTGACGCGCTTTTGCGCAAGAATGGGTTCAGCACGCTCAATTTCCTCGCGCACGATACCGCCTAGATTGAGCAAATCTTCCGGCAAACCGGAGGCGGAATCGCGCGCAAGCAGTAAAAAAGCCTCAATCAAAGACTCCATCTCGCGGCTCGCATTTTCAATGCGCTTGACGTTGCGCTCGACAAACGCGTCGGGCGACGCATCAGTCAGCAGTACTTCACAGGCAAGCTTAATGACGGTTAGTGGGCTGCGTAACTCGTGACTGGCGTCGCGGGTGAACGTCCGTTCGCGCTCGACAAGTTCACAGATGCGCTCGCTATAGCCGCGTAGCGCCTCCGCTAAAATTTGTGTTTCACCTTCTAAATCGCTGGGCATTCTTTCCGGCGAAAGCGCCGCACTGTCGGGTGTTTTCGGATCCCAAAGGCTGACTTCGTTGGCTAACCAAATGACCGGCGATATCGCGCGGCGGCTAAGTCGATAAGCGGTAAGAGATGCTAAATAAATAAAAATAAGCACGAAAATCAACGGCACCAGGCCAAACAGCAGGGCAAGCTTCCCCACATTTTGTTGGTCGAATAAAAGCGTAAGCCGACCGTGCCGTGTTTCACTGACATACACCAACGGCCGTTGACCGTTGGGTAGTCTTAGATTGTGAAAGCCTATTGCCAGCCCCTTCAGCGCTGGCGGCATTGCGCGTACCTGACGCGGGTAGGTTGTGTTCGGCTGCAAATAACCTTGCATGTTCGACGTGTTCGGTTCGCTCGCTAGGCGGTCAAGATCTAGGCGTTTGTCAAAGTGCGCCGCTTCGTCGCCGAGGGCACGTCGAATCAGTACATCTTCAAGAATTGCAGCGGTGGCGTAAATGCCTAGTAGGGTGGCGCAAGAAACCGCAACGGCCTGCAAAATAAAAACGGTGCCGAGTTTATTGTGCAGCGATCTAGAGGCGTCATGCCGCGTTGCATGATCGGTCGTGCTGCCCTGACCTTGACCCCGGCGGTGCAGCGATGCCAGAGCTTCTGGACTTATCTGGGAATCACTTTTCGACGACCGAAACACCGACTAACTTCCGGCCATCAACGCGTTCGGGACTTCAGCGTCCAGATCCGACAAACGGTATCCAGCGCTGTGAATGGTATGTAAGAGCGCTTTTTGAAACGGCTTGTCGATGATTTTTCGTAAATTATAAAGATGGCTGCGCAAAGTATCGCTGTTGGGCAGCATGTCGCCCCAAACTTCGCGTTCGATGTCACGTCGGCTGACCACGCGTGGTGATTCGCGCATTAAAATAGTCAGCAACTTGAGGCCGATCGGGCTGATCAGCAAGTCTTTGCCGCCGCGTGTTAAGCGCAGTGTCGCCGAATCTAGAACTAAATCGCCGACTTTCAGCACGCCTTGGCTGACTTGACGGCGGTCACGACGAATTAAACTGCGCACGCGCGCCTCAAGCTCCTTGAGTTCAAAGGGTTTCACTAGATAGTCATCGGCGCCGGCGTCTAAGCCAGTGACTTTGTCTTCCAAAGTATCGCGCGCGGTCAACATCAGTACGGGCGTGGCGCGTTTAGCTTCTAGTCGAAGTTTGCGACACACTTCTAAGCCATCCATGCCCGGCAGCATCAGATCGAGAATAATCACGTCATAGCTGTTGCTGACCGCAAGATGCAGGCCGGTCACGCCGTCGCTGGCATAGTCGAGTGAATAACCACGACGCTCCAAAAATTCGCCGACCATCTCAGCGATACCTCGATTGTCTTCGATTAACAAGATCAAGCCAGCTTGCTCGTCACGCGTTTTCATTACTTGCTCCAAAATAATCCAACAAAACGATGGATTTCATGTTTGTGAAGATAATCGAGGCTTAGTGATTGTGGTGTCAAATTCAATTCGCGAATTCGAGCATTAAATTAGGCGCAAGGAAGGTTTACGGTGCAGTACCGTCGGCCTTCCCGCATGCATTAAGTTTGTTATGCACGCGTGCTGGTAAGTTCGTCATTCCCGCATGCTTTTGGCGGGAATCCAGTGCTTTAGCTGCATCATCCATTTGGCGGGAATCCAGTAGCTTCATAGCGCCTAACCCCACCGATAATGTTTCGCTCTTATTCAAAGTATTTGGCTGGATCCCCGACTAAAACATTCGGGGATGACGGACATACGCCAAACTGGCTACGTATTTTCAGACAATCAGTAAAATCGGCGACCCGGTCAACAACTGTTTTAAGCCACAGCGCCGTTTCTAGGTTAAATTGCAGCACTAGCCCAGCCTAAAGGTCAGCGCGTGAACGAAAAACGAGAACATCCCCGCCATGAGTTGAGATCCACCGCCCTGATTGCCGGTTTTAAGCGTGCTTGGCTAGTTAATGTGCAAGATATTTCCTCGGGCGGTGCACGGGTAGCCAAGCCGCTGGACTGGAGTAACCCTGGCTATACGCCTTTGACCCTTTATTTTATTTTTGATCAAGACACGGTGGTGCCAATGCGCGCGACGCTAGTGCGCGATGCGCCGGATCATTTAGGTTTTTGGTTTAAAAGTGGTCAGGACGAAGAATTGGGCCGCTTGTTGTACGAAAGTCGATTTGCCAATGCTGTTTAGTGCTTCAGCAAAGAAATCAACAGGTCAGTTCTATTTGCGCATCAGGCCAGACGCGCGTTCAATGTCTTTGGCTTACGACTAGAGGCCATGAACTTCGTCACTGCAAAGAGCGAAGCGACGTGGCAGTCTTAAGCCGAACGGCTGAGATTGCTTCACTGCGTTCGCAATGACGAAACGGCGACATTTAGCCATTGTTCTGAACACGAGTTTTGCAGAAAGGCTTAACACTCGGCTTAATTTGGTTATCCTCCGGCGCTTGATGGCTCGACTTTTCGCATTTTATGCGCCGCAAATGCGGGCAAGTGTGTGTAGCGCAAGCCATAAAAACGCTTTTACAAGAAAGGGTATATGAGTAAAAAACTGTTGATCGTCGAGTCCCCCGCCAAGGTAAAAACCATCGGCAAGGTGCTGGGTAAAGATTATGCCGTGATGGCGTCCTACGGGCATGTGCGTGATTTGCCGCCGAAAGATGGCTCGATTGATACCGAAAACGGTTTTGCCATGCGCTATGAAATCATTGAGCGAAATGCAAAGTACGTGGATCAAATCGTTCGCGCGGCAAAGGACGTCGATGAAATCTTGCTTGCCACCGACTTAGATCGCGAGGGCGAAGCGATTAGCTGGCATATCGCGGAAATTTTGCGTAGCAAAAAGCTGACCAAAGACTTGCCGATGAACCGCGTCACGTTTTCGGAAATTACGCCGAAAGCGATCAAGGCGGCCATTGCGAATCCGCGGCCGCTGGCGATGGATTTAGTCAATGCCCAGCAAGCGCGGCGCGCACTGGATTATTTGGTCGGTTTTAAAGTGTCCAAAGTGCTTTGGGCGAAAGTCAGCGGCGCTAAAAGCGCTGGCCGCGTGCAAAGTCCAGCATTGCGCATGATTACAGAACGCGAAGACGAAATTGAAAGTTTCATCGCACAGGAATATTGGACGATTGAAGCCGGCTTGAATCAAAACGGCGGCGTGTTTAGCGCTAAATTGACGCACTATCAAACCGAAAAATTAAGCCAATTCGATCTGAACGAGGCGGGCAGCGCCAATGCTGCACGCGCAAATTTGCTCAGCCACGCGATGCGCTTAGGCGAATCTGCGCGTGGGGCAGGGCCGCTCGGTGCGCTAAAAGTAACCGACATTCAACGCAAAGATCGCCAGCGTCGCCCGGCAGCGCCGTTTACCACGTCAACGCTGCAGCAAGAAGCCTCGCGCAAACTAAACTTTGGTGCGCAGCGCACCATGCGCACCGCGCAATCCTTGTACGAAGGTGTCGCGACCGCCGAGGGGCAAGTTGGTTTAATCACCTATATGCGTACCGACTCGGTGAATTTGAGCAATGACGCGTTGGCGGATTTGCGCGCCACGATCAGCAATTTGTTTGGCGCGCATTTGTTGCCCGCAGCGCCCATTGAGTACAAAAACAAAAGCAAGAACGCGCAAGAAGCGCACGAAGCCGTGCGTCCAAGCTCGGCGGCACGCACGCCAGAATCGGTGCGCAAATATCTCAAAGAAGACGAGTTCCGTCTGTACGAGCTGATATGGAAACGCACCATCGCCTGCCAAATGAAACCCGCCGTGCTCAACACCGTCAGCGTCGATCTGGAGTGCGGCAAGGGCAATACCTTCAGGGCAAATGGCTCGACCGTAGTCGAGGCTGGCTTTTTGACCGTTTACGAAGAAGGCCGCGACGTCAAAACTGAAGATGACGAATCGAACATGCTGCCCGTGTTGACTATTGGTGATTTGGTGCCGCTGGAAACTTTGGATGCGGATCAGCACTTTACCGAGCCGCCGCCACGATATTCGGAAGCGACGCTGGTCAAGCAAATGGAAGAAATTGGCATTGGGCGGCCGTCAACTTATGCCAGCATCATTCAAGTCTTGCTCGCACGCGATTACGTGATTTTGGAAAACAAGCGTTTCACACCGACCGATGTTGGGCGCGTGTTGATTCGCTTTTTGAGTGGCTCTTTCCCGGACTACGTGGACTACGAATTCACCGCCAAGTTAGAAGACGAGCTGGATGAAATTGCGCGTGGCGAAAAGCTACCAATTCCGTTACTGGAAAAGTTCTGGAAACGGCTAACTGAGTTAGTGGCTTTGACTGAGAATTTGACCCGTGCCGAAGCATCCAACGCCCGGGTGTTGGGTACAGATCCGGTATCGGGCAAAGAAATTAGCGTGCGGATTGGCCGTTTTGGCCCGTTTGCGCAGATCGGCACCAAGGATGATGAAGACAAGCCGAAATTCGCCTCGCTTAGGCCCGGTCAGAAAATGGATTTTGTCACGCTGGACGATGCGCTTAAATTATTTGAGCTACCGCGCAAATTAGGCGCGGATCATCAGGGCCGCGAGATCACGATAGCGGTTGGGCGCTTTGGGCCCTTTGCCAAAGTTGGTGCAATGTATGTGTCGCTAGGCAAGACCGATGATCCGTATGAGATCACCCACGCACGCGCGGTTGAGCTGATTCAAGAAAAAGAAGCGATGCTGGCCGCGCGCGTGATCAAGACGTTTAACGATGGCGCGATCCAGATTTTGCAAGGCAAATACGGTCCCTACATCACCGATGGCGTGAAAAACGGCAAAATTTTGAAAGGTATGGAAGCGCTAGATCTAAGCTTGGAAGACTGTCTGGCCGCGTTAGAAATTGCGCCTAAAGGCAAGCCGAAAAGCTCCGCTGCATCGGCCAAAAGCGCGACTGAACGTGCGAAACGCGATATCAAAGCCAGTCGTGGCAAGAGTGCTACGGTCAAAACCGCGAAGAAGTCAGTTAGCAAAACTGCGGCGGCAAAGAACAAACCTGCTTCCGATGCCACTGCGGTGGTCGCTAAAAAGCCTGTGGCCAAGAAAACTGCAGCGAAGAAGCCAGCGGCAAAAAAGGCTGGTGCGAAGAAAACAGCGGCGCGAAAAGCGGTTGCGAAAAAAGTGGTGAAAAAGGCGCTGAGCTAGTTTAGTAAATCGATGCTGCAGCAAACCTGCAGCGTTCGTTGACTAGCTAAATATCGCCCCTGGCGCAAAAGCCCCGCGCTCACTGACGATCACGTCAATCAGCGCTGCGGGCGTGATATCAAACACTGGATTCCAGGCATCCACTCCAGGTGCTGCAACGCGCGTTCCGGCATATTCGAGTAGCTCAGAGGCATTGCGCTCTTCTATATGCACATCTTTACCGCTTGCAGTTTTCGGATCAAACGTTGAGCTAGGTGCCACCACCATCACTTTGACGCCGAAATATTTCGCTGCCACCGCATGGCTCAGAGTGCCGATTTTATTGGCAGTATCGCCATTCGCGCAGATACGATCCGCGCCCACGATCAGCCACTGCACCGCACCCGTCGCCATCAAATAAGCACCCGCACCGTCTGCAATCAATTTTGCCGGAATGCCGTCTTGCAGCAGCTCCCACGCGGTTAGCCGCGCGCCCTGTAGCCAGGGCCGAGTCTCGCTGGCGTAAACGCGTTCTATACGCTGCATCGCAACCCCAGCCCGAATGACGCCGAGTGCGGTGCCAAATCCAGCTGTTGCCAGTGATCCAGTATTGCAATGCGTCAACACACCGCTGCCCGGTGCGATTAAGTCCGCACCAATTTTGCCCATGCGGTGATTTGCGGCCAAATCATCGGCCTCAATTTGCCGCGCCAGCAGCAACAATTGCACAGGATCTGGGCCGTAAAGCTTGACGCCTTCACGCATACGCGCCAGCGCCCAAGCCAAATTTACCGCCGTCGGCCTTGCTGCGTTTAAGGCAGCGCAATCGTGCTCAATCTGCGCGATTCGCTGCGTGTCATCGCCACGCGCATTAATCGCCGAAATTACCACGCCATATGCCGCCGCAATGCCAATCGCAGGTGCACCGCGCACGGTCAAGTTGAAAATGCTGGCAACCACGTCCGCGACACTTTGGCATTCAATAAAACGTGTTTGCAGTGGCAATACCCGTTGATCTAACAGTGTCAAAGAGCGGGTATCAAAGCGCACCGCGCGCACGCGGTCATAGGCGGCAAAATCCATAACAACTCACTGGCAATTTTGTAGGACAGGAATCATGCCTTAGCGATGCTTGCTCGGTGATGACGACTTTTCCGAAAAAATTACTCTCCCGCAATAGTCGCTTGACCCTCGAGTGGCAAAGTGACTTCCGATACGCTTAAATTGTTTTCGCGCAAGTGGCGAAATACCGAATGCACCGTGCTTACCGGATATTCGCCGGATAAGCGTGTGCCGAGGCTGTGGTCGGTAAACACGGCATTTGCTCGCGTTAAACCACCTAAAACTCGCATGCGGTAGGGGATACGTATTGTGTCCGCTTGGTAGTGCTGCTGGCGCAGAATCGCGCTAGCTTCGTCGCGCGAATCGACTGCTTGGCCACTGGCGGCAGCAATGACCTCAAGTATCCATGCAGTCGAGTTTTGCCGGGTTTTTGAGTATGGCTTTGCAATAACGCTGTAGCGCGGCTCAAACACGGCTTTGCCATGATGCGCCGTCAGCGCGCTTCGCAATTGTTGCTCTAACTCGGGCCTCAAAAACACAATTTTGCTTTGATAGCTGAGCGGGCTATCCAGAAAAAAATTGAGCATCCCCTCGCGATACAAAGTGCCGCGATCGCTGCCGCAGTCATTGAGTAAATGCGTCACATGCCAGTCTTGCGGCTGCGTGGGATCGCTATCAGCGATCACGAAGCCCACGTGGCTGTAAAGCAGTCCTTGCGCGCTGAGATCCTGGCCTATGCGCGCGATCAGTGCGATTGGCCTTTGCTGCGCGTTGAGTGCCGCTATTGCATTGGCTGCCGCCTCCGCAGCGAGCATATTCGCCTGCGGTGTGGCGAGCTGCTGATCGCAACGCTGCCCGGCGAAAGCATTCGTCGCCCCAAAAATGGCAACCGATAGCGCTGCTGAGAAGACAATTTTGCAAAAAACCACGAGCCCAGATGATTTCACAGCGCTTCGCGGCCGCTGGTGCCCGTTCTTTCGATCGCAGGAAGGTAGGCGACGATATCGTCACCGCATTGCAAGCGTGTGCCATTTTCATCTTTGATGGCATCAATTCGCTCGCCAGCGCGCCGTGCCAATCGCGCTGCGATAGCGAGTGTAATTTCCAAGGTGTATTCCGCCGCCTCGCTGGCAGCGGTGGCCGCGCTGACGACCGTCAAGTAAGCGGTGCTGGCGGTCACCGCGACAGCGCCTACAGTTAACGCCGAACCTGCGCCGATTGCACCGCCGATCAAGGTGCCAGTGGCTTCACTAACGCCACTTACAGATGCCGTAACCGACGCGTCGCTTTGCGCGTTGATTGGTGCTGCAGCCAAAGCGGCTACCAATAAAAAACTAATCTTGCTGAACATGTTACGCCTCGTTTGCGGATTGGAGTCGTAAGCATTGCCCCGCAGCAGGATGGTTGGAGCACTATGTCGCCAAGGTCGAGTTTTATGCGCCCATCGGTTGCGCGGCTTTATGCCCGCTTGGAAAGCTTGGCCCACCTGAATTCATGGTTAGAATGAATCACAATTGACCCGCAGCCGCGAACGCTCGGTTATCCTTGACGGATGACTGAAAAATCAACATCAAATAAGTTTGGCGCGACCCTGCCCGCAGACGGTGCCCCGGTGCTCTACTTGCTGGGTGGTGATGGCACTTTGCGTTGGATGAGTGACAGCCTGCTAGATTTTTGTGGTATCGATCCAATGCAGCTTTTGGGACAGCCGCTGAGTAGCTTGGTGCGTTTTGCCGATGATGAACTAGCGCAACCGCTGAACGGCACGCTTTTGCGTACCGGTAAAATGCGCTTTGTCGATGGTGCAATGCGCTCGGTGCGAGTCTCTGAAGTAAGGCGGGATGGTTTGCCCGGTTTCGGCAGCATTAGCCCCAGCAGTAGTGGCTTTGATGGCTCGGCGCTGGCCGCTGTGATGGGGCAGGTAGCGCTTTGGCGACTCGATTTGCGTACGTTGCAAACACGTTCCTATGGGCGTTTAGCCGAAGCGTTTGGCTACAGCGGCAGCGATATCTCGCCGCGTGGTTGGATAGAGTTAGTCCACCCTGAGGATGTTCCAAGCTATCAGGCGCAATTAGAAGCGATAGGGCGCGGGCAAGGTCAGCACATCGAAGTAGAAGCCAGAGTAAAGCGTAAAGATGGACGTTGGCTGTGGACGCTGACGCGAGGCGAAGTGAGCCGCCGAGACGACACGGGCTATCCGATTGAGCTTGCCGGCGTAACTTTTGCAATCGGCAAACAAAAGCAGGCGGAAATTGAGCTGCAGGGCCATCGCGCCCTGCTGCGGCGCAGTTTGCGGCTAGCACGTGTTGCCGCGTGGACCTACGACACCGCCAGCGGTGAGCAAATTTGGACTGACGAAGCAAGTGAATTGCTGGCAGTGCCCACCGGCTACGTACCGGATACCTTGCTGGGCTTAGAGCTGTTTGACGGCGAATCGCAAGTTCGCGTGCAGAAGGCACTGTCACGCGCACTCGATGAGGGCATCGGCTTCGATCAGGAGCTATTGCGCATTACGCCGCAAGGGCGGGTACTGTGGGTGCGTGCGGTCGCCAATCCAGAGTTCGAAAATGGCGTGATGATTCGGCTTTCGGGCTTGTTTCAAGACATCACGCGGCAACGGCGCATGGAACAAGCGGTGCGCGACAGCGAGCAATTATTGCGCCAGCTCACCGCCGGGTTGCCGGATGCAATTTTTCAATTGCGACGTACCACTGAGGGTGAATATCACCTAGATTTCTTGAGTGAAGGCATTCGCCGCTTGCTTTCATTAGCGCCCGATGCAGCGCTGCCAGACTTTGCCGGATTAATGGATGCGGTTGAACTCGTGGTTCGCCCTGGCATTTTGCGCAGCTTAGATGCGGCTGCGAATCGGCGCGAGCTATGGAATCAAGAGCTGACGCTGAATCCAGTGGGGGCACCAGCGCGTGTGCTTTTGGGGCGCGCACAGCCAGAGCCGCAGCTTGATGGCAGTTGTTTGTATTTCGGGTTTTTCTCTGATGTAACCGAACAAAAGCGCCAGGCTGTAGCGCTCAAAGACGCTGAACAAACGCAGCAGCGACTCACGCGTCTTGAGGCAGTGGGGCAACTTGCGGGCGGTATTGCGCATGATTTCAATAACTATTTAACTTCGATCGTCATGAGTTTGTCCTTGCTAGAGGCGCAACCTGAGCTTTCTAGAGATGCGATCCAGCTAGTACGCGAAGCACTTACCGCAACTTCCAGCGCACAGGCGCTAACGCGGCAGTTGCTGACTTTTTCGCGCGGTTCTGCACCCGTGAAACAAGTCGTGGACACTGAGTCACTGGTGCGCGAAGCAGTGGCATTTACCTTGCGCGGCAGTGCGGTTGACTGTCGGGTGTTGTCGGCGCTGAGTGTTTGGCCGGTTGAGGTTGATCCGGGCCAGCTGCAGCAAGTGCTGCAAAATCTGGTGCTGAATGCGAGTCAAGCAATGAACGGCGTCGGTCAGATGCAAATTTGTATTGGCAACGTGGCCGCCGGGACGGTAGAAATCGCAGGGTTAGCGCCTGGGCCAATGGTACGCATCGAAGTCATCGACAAAGGGCCGGGCGTGCCTTTGCATATACGTGAAAAGCTTTTTCAACCTTATGTCACGAGCAAAGATCAGGGTTCAGGGTTAGGTTTGGCCAGTGCTTTTTCGATTGTTCGCAAGCACGAGGGCCTGATTACCTATGACAGCGGTGCTGGCGGCTCAACCTTCAGCGTGTGGCTGCCTGCGGTTCCAAAACGTTTGATCGAGCGATCAGGCGAG
Organism: Rhodanobacteraceae bacterium; assembly: GCA_031409855.1. Taxonomy (GTDB): domain Bacteria; phylum Pseudomonadota; class Gammaproteobacteria; order Xanthomonadales; family SZUA-5; genus JANNYA01. The sequence continues at coordinate 18,077 of JANNYA010000133.1, forward strand.
GCTGGGCCTATGGCGCAGGGTAGTGGTCGAATTTTGGTGATGGATGACAATGAGGGCATCTTAAAAATGCTCTCCAGAGCATTGATTCACTTGGGATTTGAGCCTACGACTGCATTAGATGGCTTGCAGGCACGCAGCGCGCTCGAGTCAGCGTTGCATGTGGGCGCGCCGTTTCGCGCGGTAATTTTGGATCAAACGATTCCAGGTGGTATTGGTGGCGCTGAGGCCTTAAAGCTTTTGCGCGCCGTGGATCCCAAAGTGCGTGCTGTTGCAACCAGTGGCTACACAGAAGGAGAAACCATGGCCAACTACCAGGAGTTTGGCTTTGATGGCGTGCTACGCAAACCTTTTAGAATTCAGGATCTTGCTAAGGTGCTGAGCGAAGTGTTGACCATGAATTAGGGGTGCTAAACCGGGTTTCGTTGGGCGCGCGTGCATGCATCTGTTTAATATCTGAATGCTGAATTTCTTGTGTGGAACCTTTAACTACCTGTTAACTCGACCTTGGCTAGTCTGAAATACCGCAGCCCTAGCGCGCCTCGATACTTGACCAAAGTTGTGCGATGCTGCACACTTCAATTCACGGCACGCGCAGTCGTTTGCCCTCAAGTAAACCTAATCGTTTGAAGTAAACCCAGTTATTAAAAGCAGTTCCGCTAGAAAAAAGGATTCTCTATGAAAACCTACAATAAATTTATATTAGCGCTCTTGTGCTCTACCCTCGTGGTGGGCACCGGATCAGCGCAAAACTGGACCGTCAACGGTACGACTCAGACCACGCAACTCACAACGAGCGCAAATGAAAGCGCGGTGGCCATTGATCCACTCACCGGTGTAGCAACCGTTAAAACGGCGGGTGCCGGGCCGTCCGTAGCGATTAGTGCCAGTCCAAATTCGGTTAACGTAAACGGCGCATCAACCATCAGTTGGACGGCATCCGGCTTCGGCAATAATTTGAATTGCACGCGCACCAGTAGCCCTGCTGGTTTAAGTGGCTGGAGCGGTTCCTCCACTAATGCAACTGGTTCAGTGTCCGTGACAATGCCCGCGACCGCGCAATCAGTATCGCTTACGCTAAGTTGTACGGGTGATAACGGGAATGTTAGCAATTTTACTACTGTGGCCGTGGGGACTGCGGTCGATTGCACGCAGCGCCCGCCGGGAGTTTCTGGAGCGCCTGGAGTTCCTGCATCATCTCGGATCTTAGTTAATAGACAGTTCTCTTCTATTTGGGGGACAGACTTCCCTGGAACATTTGGACCAGCTGTTACTAGTAACATCACCGACGGTACCGTCGTTGCTTATGCGTTCATGGCACCTTTTAACAACACCATAGAAGGCTATTTTCAAACAGTTCCTACCCCCACAGGTAGTGGCTTGGGAACGGCAGCCACAAGTCTTTCCGAGTGCCCTGGTGACATCAGTAATGCGGTGCCCACCTGTGAGCCAAGCTTCGGAAAAACCAGAAATGAGTGGACTACAAATGGCAGGCTAGATGCTTGCAATTTAATTCCAGGGCGTCAATATTATTACAATCTCTCAATTTTAGGCTCATGTACATTTGCCGGAGGTGCACCCGGTGCCACCTGTGCTATGGTGATTGAGGCAAAAAGGCGTAATTAAAATGATGATTCGTTCCCTGGTTTTATTATTCTTGCTAAGCTCTTGCTGCACTCAAGTTTACGCTGAAGCTACCGATGCGGACGCTGGAGTTGTCGCACAGCGTGGCACAATCAAACTGACCTTACGAGACATCGACTTGGCTGTGGAGGAAATTCCAGTCATTGACAGGGCTGCATTTGTCTCAGGCCCGGATCGTCTACACCAGCTACTGGATTCGGAGCTGCTTAACAAACAAATGGCGCAACGCGGGCGAGAGATGAAGCTGATGGAATCTCCAATGATTCAGCAGTTAGTTGCCCGAGCTGCCGACCAGGCGCTTGCAAAGATTACTCTAGACCAAATCGTCAAAAACACTAAACGGCCAGATTTTAATTTAGTGGCAAAAGAGTACTACATGGCTAATATGGCGGAATTTGCAACGCCAGTCACTTCTGTTGTGCAGCATATTTTGATTTCAAAAACCGGAAAAACAGCCCCGGAGATTCGCGCGAAAGTTCAAGAAGTGCTCAAAAAGGCGCAAGTGCCTGGGGCTAAATTTGAGGCTTTGGTTGCTGAATATTCTGATGATCCCTCAAAAAGCGATAACCAAGGTGTGATGACAGTTTCTGAACCCGGCCAATTTGTACCCACTTTTGAGGCTGCAGCCCATGCGCTTAAATCAGACGGAGATATTTCACAAGTTGATACCGAATATGGCACCCACGTTTTGCGATTAGTAAGTCGAAAAGCTGCGGGAATGAAGACGTTTGAATCAGTGCGTGAAGAGATCATTACTAAGCTGTCGGGTCAATTCGAAGACGGTATTCGCACAAAATTTTTCTCGGATTTACGTTCTGCGAATCCAGTCTTTCATGAAGATGTGATTGAAACCGTCCGTAATCGCTATGGGGAACTCCCAAGCATGAGCGGTCAACCTGTATCACTCCCAACTGCTCCCGCAGTCGAAGGCGCCAAGTAAGCTTGGCGCATGCGAAAGCTTCGCCTTTGGGCCCAGTTCTACCAGCGGGAAATAAAAAATAGATACCTAGGCAGCCTGAGCGGGCTGCTTTGGGTATTTCTGCACCCGGTGCTTCTACTCGCGCTGTATACATTTTTGGTTGCTGGGGTTTTAAAGGCGCGTATTCCAGAGCTATCCGACGCGCAGTGGCTGCCTTACGTCGCCTTCGGGTTATGGCCATGGATGTGTTTCTCCGAAGGTTTACAGCGTGGCACCGCCGCAGTGATGGAACATGCGGGTTTGCTCGGCAAAATTGCGATGCCAGCCGAGCTTTTGGTGGCTGCCTCGGTAGCTGCTACTTTTACTCTGCATTCGTTGGGTCTAATTGCCATTGTGCTGCTTTTGCCGCTATTTGGCTTCCCAGTGCTTTGGCAAAATGCCTTGATGCTGTTGCCCCTGCTATTGCTGCTGTTTTTATTTACCTTAGGCGTGGCCTGGATCGCCGCAGGCCTGCAGGTTTATATACGTGACGTGGCGCAAGTGTTGGGGCAGAGTCTAAGTTTTCTTTTCTTCCTAACGCCTATTTTATACACGCCCACCATGTTGCCAGAGGTTGTGCGCCCGTGGTTGGCAGCAAATCCCATTAGCATTTACTGCACGACGACGCGTGATTGGCTGATGTTTTCAAACACAGCGATGAATGGGAAGCACGCGCTAGCGATTCTGATCGCATTGTTGACCTTTGGATTTGGTTTGATGGTGTTTCGTAAGCTCGAACGGCACTTTGAGGACTTTTTGTGAACGAGCTGTTGCTTGCCAGCGACTTGGCTAAGGTCTATCCGAAAGTAAGCAAGAGCGGTGATCGCGTTAAAGTCATGATGCGGCTTTTGCTCGGGCGTGCATTGCCGGATTCGTTGGCACATACCGTTTTAAGCGATGTCTCCCTGAGTGTTCGGGCTGGTGAATCCCTGGGCGTCATTGGTGAAAACGGCGCCGGTAAGTCCACGCTATTAAAGCTTTTGACCGGCGTCATTCACCCAAGTCGCGGGTCGGTTGTGCTCAATGGTCAAGTCGGTGCACTTTTGGAGCTCGGCGCTGGCTTTCACCCGGAATATACTGGTCGTGAAAATTTGGAACTGGCGGGCACGCTCTATGGCTTTAGCGGGCCTGAGTTAAAGTCCAAACTCAATGAAATTATTGCGTTTGCCGATATTGGGCATTATTTAGACGAGCCGGTTAAACATTACTCCAGCGGCATGATTGTGCGCCTTGGCTTCGCGCTCCTGGCAGCGCGGCGGCCAGAATTACTGATCACTGATGAAGTGCTGGCCGTTGGCGATGAAAGCTTTCAAAAAAAGTGCGTGCGTTGGATCGAAGATTACACAAAAGGTGGCGGCACGCTGCTTTTGGTGTCGCACAGCATGTATCACGTGCAGAAGCTGTGTCGGCAAGCCATGTGGCTACATAAAGGTCGGGTCGCGGCAAGTGGCGATGTCTTTGATGTGACGCAAGCTTATCTTGCGCATCACGAAAAAAAATCCGCAGCGGAAGCCCTAACCACAGGCCGCGCAAACTCACACGACTCCTATCGCGTTACCCAGGTTTTGTTTAATGGCGACGCGGCGGAATCTGGGTTCTTCCTGGATCAGCAAGCCGAGCTGGCGCTAGAAATTGCTCTGCATTCGCCAGATGGGCGCGCGCCGGTGGTGCTTGTTGGCATTGTGCGCGCTGACGGCACCCCGGTTTATGGTGTAACCACGGACGTCGATAAAATTGAGCCAGCGCGCATCCTAGATCACGAATTCCACATATCGTTGCACTACCCTGAGCTTCCGCTGTTGCCAGGAGTCTATGCATTGCGGGTGCACGCGCTAGATCCTGAAGGCGTGCGCCTGTTCGACACCGTCACGCGGGATTTTACTGTGCGCGGCGAAAGTCGCGAGTTTGGTTTGGTGCGTATTGCGCATCAGTGGCGAGTTCCCAACTTGTGAAGTCCATCGATATAGTTGTGCCCATTTTTAACGCGACTTCGGATGTCGCTAAGTGTCTAGCCGCATTAGAAGACCATGCCCCCGCGTTCGCGCGTGTTTGGCTGGTTGACGACGCGTCGACCGATGGACAGATTGGAACGATGCTTGAAACATTTAAAGCGCGCGCGCAATTCAACGTGCGCTTGCTGAGCAATGCCAACAACTTAGGTTTCATAGGCAGCGTTAATCGTGCGCTAGCGCAAGTTAAAGGCGATGTGCTATTGCTGAATTCAGACGCCATCATCACCCGCGATTCGATCCTGGCGATCGCGCGTGCCGCCGAGGCAGTGCCAAACGCAGCGAGCATTACGCCATGGTCGAACAACGCGGAGATTTGTTCATTCCCGAATTTTTGCGTCAACAATCCAGTGCCCGCAAACTTAAGCAATTTTGCGCGCGCTTGCGCGACGATGACGACGCGTTACCCGGAGCTGCCGACAGGTGTGGGTTTTTGTATGTTTATGAGCCAATTTGCCTTGCGCCGTCTAGGTTTGTTTGACGGCGCAACTTTTGGCCGTGGCTACGGCGAGGAAAATGACTGGTGCCGCCGGGCATTGGGGTTTGGCATGCGCAATATTTTGTGTGACGACGCCTTTGTTGCGCACACCGGTGGGCGATCTTTTGCTGCTACTGGCGAAACACCTGGTGGTGAAAATTTGCGTCGGCTCAATGCGCGCTATCCCAATTATCACGATAGCGTTGCGCGTTTTATTGAAGCAGACCCATTGGCGCCAGATCGCGCGCGACTTGCTGCGGCTATCGCTAAGCTTGCAGAACCAGCTTCTGGAGCGAATCAATGATTACCCAAGCGGCGTTAGAGTTTACCGGCGAGCGTTACACGCCAGAGTGCCCGCGTGAAATGCTGTACGAGCATTTTGCCCGCTACGCCATGGCGCTTGAGTTCGTTGCAGGCAAACGTGTGTTGGATTGCGCATGTGGTGAAGGCTATGGCAGCGCACTATTGGCTGCCCGGGCGTCGTCGGTATTGGGTTTGGATTGCTCGGATCAGGCGGTTGCGCATGCGCGCACACGCTATCAAAAAGCGAATTTGCGCTTTGATGTGGCGGATGCCACGGCACTGACGCTGGATGCGTGCGTTGATGTAGTCGTCAGCTTTGAAACCTTGGAGCACCTTGAGGCGCAGGATGCCATGCTGGCGTGCTTCAAACGCGCTTTGACTGCGAACGGCCTGCTGTTACTTTCAAGCCCGGATAAACTCAACTACAGCGATATTCCTGGCTACCAAAACGAGTTCCATGTCAAAGAGCTTTATCGAGCTGAACTTGAAACACTATTGGCAAGACATTTTAAGTACGTGCGCTTGTATGCGCAAAAACTCAAGTTTCAATCGGTCATTTGGGATGTAAGCGCGAATTTTGAGCGCCATGACAGCGTTTGTGCCACGTCATTGCAGAGCGACGGCAGTTTAGCTTCTGGATTGCAAGACGCGCCGATGTATTACATCGCACTTGCGAGTGATAGCGCTGAAACTTTGGATGCGCACAGCACCGCACTTTTTTTGTTTGCGGATCAGGCGCAGTCGCTGTATCAGCACTATCAAGCGGAAATTCGTAACGGCATCTATGGCGCAAAAGTTATTGCTGAGTTACGCGCTGAAATCGCACGCTTACGCGCGGATTCGCTCTGAATTTCGAGACGCTGACGTTTTGCGGCGATAAATGACGCAATTTTGCCCCTACAAATAGTCTGAAGTCACATTGCAATTTGGCAAATCTGCGCTATCTTATGGACTCGCCCGGCTTTCGCCTACGTTCAAAAGGATTCCCCCCTGTTCCGGTTGAACGCGAAAGTCGGGCGTCTTTTTGCCTAAAATTTGGCAACGAAAGGAATTAAGGCGTCAATAGCCGCTTTCTGCGCCTCAGAATTGATCGCCAGATTGCGTAAAAATGGCCCGCCAACCATTTTGTTGACGGGCCACCCGATTCCCCCCGGATGTTGGTTTGAGTCTGCATGGTTCGTGCCAACCGTTGGCGGGCTTAGGGTGCGATTCAAACGGGTGTGAAAAAATTCGTCATCGCGAGGAGCGCAGCGACGTGGCGATCTAAACGTGCCCCGAATTAAAGGCGAGATTGCGTCGCTGCGCTCGCAATGACGAATGCGCGCTAAACTAGCGGCCTCTTTCAGCTCCAACGCGGTCATTGTCATGCGCCACCCCAATTCTTTTGACGTCATTGTGATCGGCGGTGGTCATGCGGGCACCGAAGCAGCACTTGCAGCGGCGCGTACCGGGGCATTAACGCTTTTATTGACGCACAATGTCGAAACCATCGGCCAAATGAGCTGTAACCCTGCGATTGGCGGCATTGGCAAAGGCCACTTGGTCAAAGAAATTGACGCACTCGGCGGCGTGATGGCGACCGCGGCAGATTTAGGCGGCATCCAATTTCGTACGTTGAATGCGAGTAAAGGCCCCGCTGTGCGGGCGACCCGCGTGCAGGCGGATCGCGTGCGTTATAAAGCGGCGATTCGCGCCGTGGTGGAAAATCAGCCCAATCTGCAAATTTTCCAACAATCAGTCGACGATTTGATCGTTGAGAACGGGCGCGTCGTTGCGGCGGTCACGCAAATGGGGCTGCGCTTCGATGCGCGGTCTGTGGTGTTGACCGCAGGCACGTTTTTGGGTGGGCTGATCCATATTGGCCTGACGAATCATTCCGGCGGCCGCGCGGGCGATCCGCCGTCGACAAAATTAAGCCACCGTCTGCGCGAGCTGCCCATTTCCGCCGCGCGCCTGAAAACCGGTACGCCACCGCGTATCGATGGCCGCACAATTGATTTCTCTTTAGCGGAAGAACAACCCGGCGATACGCCACGGCCAGTGTTCTCGTTTCTGGGTAGCGATGCCCAGCATCCACCGCAAATTAGCTGTTGGATTACCCATACGAACGAAGCAACGCACGACATTATTCGCGCCAATTTAGATCGCTCACCGATGTATTCGGGCGTTATTGAAGGCATCGGGCCGCGCTATTGCCCATCGATTGAAGACAAAATCGTGCGCTTTGCTGAGAAGCAATCGCATCAGATTTTCCTGGAGCCAGAAGGCTTAGATACGCACGAGATTTATCCGAACGGTATATCGACCAGCTTGCCGTTCGATGTGCAGCTACAAATCGTGCGCTCGATTAAAGGCATGGAAAACGCGCACATTACCCGCCCAGGCTACGCGATCGAGTACGACTATTTTGACCCACGCGGGTTGAAAGCGTCGCTGGAAACCAAAGCTATTGAGGGCCTGTATTTCGCCGGGCAAATTAACGGCACGACCGGCTATGAAGAAGCGGCGGCGCAAGGTTTGATTGCCGGACTTAATGCCGCCCGCTCAGCGCGTGGCGAAGCGCCTTGGACGCCAAGGCGTGACGAAGCCTATATCGGCGTGATGATTGATGATCTGATCACTAATGGCACGAAAGAGCCGTATCGAATGTTCACCTCGCGCGCGGAATACCGTTTGCAGCTGCGCGAAGACAATGCGGATATGCGTTTGACCGAACTGGGCCGCGAATTAAAGCTGGTGAATGAAGCCCGCTATGCGCTGTTTAGTGAAAAGCGCGAAGCGGTTGCGCTTGAAACACAGCGGCTAACGCAGCTGCGTTTCTCAAAGGTGGGCGCGCTCGGTGAAGCGGCGGCAAGTGCGTTGCATGTGCCGATTACGCGCGATTTGAGCGCGCTGGATTTGTTGAAACGCCCCGAACTGAGCTATGCACAAATTGTTGCGGTGCCGGGGTTTGGCCCAGGCGTAAAAAGTGAGCAAGTGGCTGAGCAAGTGACGATCCAGGCGAAATACGCCGGTTACTTAGGGCGCCAGTCAGTTGAAATCGAGCGCAATCAAGCGAACGAAAACACCGTTATTCCGGCCAGTTTCGACTATGCCCGCGTTACTGGATTGTCAGCAGAAGTGCTGCAAAAGCTAAAATCCGTGCGCCCGGAAACTATTGGCCTAGCGTCACGAATATCGGGCATTACGCCGACGTCGATTTCCCTGCTGCTGGTGTATCTCAAGCGCATTGGTGCGTTGAATAAGGCGGCGCTTGGGGATTCGGTTAAGCCATTGACTGACGCGGCATAGCCTGCGTCGCCAGCGGCAGTGCGTTAAGTTCTGCGCGTGCTTCGCGCCACGTGGGATAGTGTGCGTCCAAGATCGCGACAAAACGCTGACTGTGGCTAGGCTCCAGCAAGTGCGCCATTTCATGGACGATGACGTATTCGAGCAAATCCTTCGGCTTCTTCACAAGTTCTGTGTTGAGGCGGATGTTTCCTGCCCGGTGGTTGCAGCTGCCCCATTTAGTTTTCATGCGCTGCAAAAAATAGCCGGTGACTTGCACTTTCAGCTTGGCCTCCCACTTTTCGATTAGCGACGGCACCATCACGTGCAGTAGGGATTTGTGCCATGCGTGCATGATCGCAGCGCGCTTCGCGGGATCCGTGCCGGGGCGCACGCTCAGCGAAATGCGCAGGTGGTCTAACGAAACCGACGGTTTTGCATCTTTATAAGCAACGGCAAGCAGGTGACGCCGCCCCCAGATCGAATGACTTTCGCGTGTGATATATCGACGCGGCGTTTCGCGGGCTTGGTTTTTGAGCTTGTCCCGCTGCTGACGAATCCAGCCGAGCCGGGTAATCGCATACGCCCGCGCAACCTCCAAGCGCGTATTCGTAGGCGCAACCAGCGTCACGCGTCCCATCGGCGGGTGCACGGACAAATGAACATTCTTGATGTCTTTGCGCGTCACGCTAATGTCGATTTCGCCGAGTTGGATAGTCTCAGTCATTAATAGCCCGCTTGGTTTTTGACCAGCTCAAACAGCGCCAAAGTGGCGTTGCGGTCCCGCTTAACCAGTGGAAACAGCGCATTTTGCACCTGCGTTTCCCTGGCCTGATCGCCGCGCCAGCCTGCGGGCGCTTGCTCGCGCATCACGCGGTCTATTTTCAGCGCTAACGCCGCTAAATCAGCCTCGAAGTAGGTTTTCGGCTCGGCAATTCCTGGGTCGGCGGCCGCTGCCGCCAGAATTTGCGGCAGGTTGTGATAGATCGTGATCGCCTCGCGCTTGCCGAGTAAATCGGCAGGGACTGCCGTGGCGGCATCTTTGCACGCCATACGCTGCACCAGCGCCTCGGCATTTTTCAGGAATACTTCATAAGCGTCTGCGTCGTCTCGGCTTTGCTGGATCAGATCCTCCAGCAGCTTTGACATCTCGGCGTAAAATCGTGGGTCGGTTAGCTGGTCACGAATGATGGTTTTACGGACATTATTGATAATGCCCTCGGCAATCGCGTTTTTGGAAAGCGTGCCTTTGGCGTTGAGCTTGCGCGCGATCGCGTCGTGGATGCCGGTTTCAATGATTAACTCGGTCAGGGATAAGGAATTGAGATTGCTAAGTTCCACCGCTGGATCAGCCTGGACATAGGTGTTGAGCAGGCGGCGCATATCCGCCTCAAAAGGCTTGATATCCAGCTCCTCGCCCGAGCGATTTTTGATTTGCTTGCGTGTTTCGTCGTAAAAATCGACTTCCTGCTGCAAGGCGGCCGCCTCGGAATCCGAGTAGCCCGCCTCAGTCAGGTTTTGCGCGATGTCACCATAGGCGCGCACGAAACTCGCGACCGACTTGTAAAAAGTAATGCGCAAGGCCTCGGTTTCCGTCAATGCCAGCGGGTTCGACGCATCACCACAAAAATAATGCAGAAACTGCTCCAACTCACGCGGTAGCGGCACCGGTGCGCACAGATAACTCAGTGCCTCGCGCGCGGCATCAAGCTGTTTCTTGCCTTCTTTCAGCCAGTCCTTTAGCTCAACGTTATTGCTGCCACCACCACCTTGATCCGTGTCCAGCTCGTCCGAGTTATAGACCGCAATCGCTTCCTGCACGTTATCAAGTAGCTTTTTGAAGTCCACGATATAGCCGTAGGCTTTGTCTGCACCATCCAGGCGATTCGTGCGACAAATCGCCTGAAACAGGTTGTGCTCACGCATCTCGTTGTCAAGATAGATGTAGCTGCAGCTTGGCGCATCAAAGCCCGTCAGCAGCTTGCTTACCACGATCAGCAGCTTCATATTCGCTGGTTCTTTAATAAAGCGGCGCTTGGCTTCGTCCTCGTAGGCTTTGGTGCTCTCGCCGGGTTTCAGCACGTATTTAGTGTAGGTGTCGAACTTGTAGCGCTCGTCGCTCTCTTTGGGCTCGCGGCTGATTGCGTTGTGATTCGGCTCAAAGGAGGTGATCACGCCGCAATACTGGCCGAAGGGTTTGCCGTGGAAGATGCGAAAGTAGTGGCAGGCGTCATAAATGCTGGCCGCGACAAGAATCGCGCTGCCCCGGTCGCCGTTTAGGCGGGGCTTGGTGTCAAAGTCGTGGATGATGCTGGCGGCGATGCGCGCCTTGCGCTCTTCGGCGCTCATCAATTCTTCCATCGTCGCCCAGCGTTTGCGGATGATCGCTTTTTGGAAATTATTCAGCGCCTTGGTCTTGAGCGCGAAGTAGGCTTCGATGTCTTTCGGCGAAGTCAGCCGCTGCGGCACGTCGCGCGCTTCGTATTTCAAATCCAGCACCACCTTGTCCGCCACTGCCTCGTGGAATTTGTAGGTGTGGATGTAGCTGCCGAAAATGTCGTGAGTACGCAGTTTGTCCGCGTCCTTTTTTAGCAGCGGCGTGCCGGTGAAGCCGATGAAAATCGCATGTTCCAGCCAGCGCTGCATTTGCTTGTTCATATTGCCGCCCTGGCTGCGGTGACATTCATCGACAAACACATAAAACTGCCCATGCACCGGTGGGCTTGGGCCCTTCAGATTCGCCGAGTCAAACTTATGCAGCAGCGCGCAAAGCAGCCGGGGTGCTGTCGCGCCAAGCAGTATTTTCCAATCCAGGTATGAGCCTGAGCAAAGCAAAAATCAAGGTTCGATTTGTTGAGTTGCTGGCGTTAAAGATCAGAGTGTAGCGCGCGCCTGGGAATTTGCTGTGGCCCGAGTGGAAGCGGGGTCAAGGGCGC
>JANNYA010000134.1:0-9745 GCA_031409855.1 Rhodanobacteraceae bacterium
CTGCGGCTAGGCAAACCCCACTTGGAGCAAGACCAAATAGGAAGGCATTGGCGCGGCCCGCGTTGCCTTCGGGTAGGTTGCTTGAGCCTTACGGTGACGTAAGGCCTAGAGGAATGGTTGCCCACGACAGAACCCGGCTTATAGGCGGACTCACTTATTTGAAATCGGCCGCAGCGTATAAACCAGCGCTGCGGCCTTTTTGCACTGCTAAAACGGTGGGTGACTGGCCCAGCTGCCCCGCTTCCTGTAAAAAGCCCAATCATTCTTTTTACGGAACATTTTATGCGGCCATTTTTGATCGACACTGACCCCGGCGTGGATGATGCGCTGGCGATTTTAATGTGCCTCGCGGCACCGGATATCCAAGTCCAGGCGCTGACGGTGCTGGGCGGCAATGTGGCGTTGGCGGACACCGTGCGCAACGCTTGCGTTTTGGCGGACCACGCGCGGGCAAGCAATCCTAATCACCGTGTGAAAGTGTATGCAGGCGTTGGGCGTCCGCTGATCGGCGCAGCACCTGACGCCGCGTTCGTACACGGATCGGACGGTTTTGGCGATGCCAAGCTGCCTGCGCCAACGACCCAAGCCGAGGCCTTGCACGCCGCCTTGGCGATTATTGAAATGGCAAATCAATACGCCGGTGAACTTGAAATTTTGGCGCTGGGGCCACTAACCAATATCGCCATCGCGCTGGCACTGGACCCTGCCCTGCCCAGCAAGGTCAAACGACTGATTATTATGGGCGGTGCAATTACCGGCAAAGGCAATATCACAGCGTTTGCCGAGTTCAATATCGCCGTGGATCCTGAGTCGGCGCAGTCAGTTTTGACCGGCTGGCCGAATGCCGAGTTGGTTGATTGGGAAGCAACCTTGCAAAACGCGCCTACCATTGCGCAAACCGAAAGTTGGCTAAGCTCCGATGCCGCAAATGCGAAACTTATGCACGCGATATCGCGCAAAACGCTGGCGTTCCATTTGTCCATCGCAGAACCTGGCTTAGATCAAGCTGCTGCCTGGACCTGGGCAGATCCGCTCGCGGCATTCGTGGCAATCAACCCGAAGCTCTGTGATTTTCACCGCTTTGGTGTCGAGGTCATCATGCAAGGGCCAGCACGTGGCGCAACGATGTTGGATCAGCGCAAGGGTGATGTGCGTGTTGCCACCAACGTGCAGACGCTAGCATTTCACGCACTGATGCAGGCTTGCTTGTCGCGCTGAATCTGGTTAGAGCAAAACCAGTTTGGCCCGTCTCACAGCATGCAAAGTCGGCCGCCAGGAACATGTGCTTGACAGCGCTTGTGTCCGTTGCTGCGTTACTGAAGAAAAAATATCGGTATACGTTTGCACCGTATGTTCGCTGGTTGCGCCGATATATGCCGGAATGCCCAGCCGGACGCGATTTTGCGTGCAGGCGTCCTTTAAGTAGTGCCAGCTCAATCAGATTCACCCATTGAGCGTGACATTTCAAACTTCTGTAAAACTTCAAGCATCACTGGATCTTTACGCCCCAAAGCAATTTTTTTAAGGCGCGCCACCTGCTCACTGGGCATCCGCTTGGCCTCATCGGCATCAAGCAGTAAACGCACCACGTCCGCACGACCGCCAGCCACTGATACATCCAAAGCTTCACTGGATTGGGTAACCGGCATCGCCGCAAACAACAAAGCACCTTCCTTTATCAAAATTTGCACTACTTCCGAATGCCCGCTCATGCTGGCCACTTTTAGCGGCGCATAACTTCCACTATTCACAATATGCGCGCCATGGTTGATTAGCCACTGAACCATTGGTGCCTGGGCGTTTGCTGCCGCAAAAAACATTGCGGTGGCACCTTTGGGGTCGCGCAAATTTATGTCAGCTCCAGACGCTACAAGTTGGGCAGCTAAGTCAGTTCGTCCAACGTGGGCGGCAACAAACAGTGCGCTGTCAACGATGCATGCAGCTAGCGCCCTGATCCAAGCGCTGGCATTTTGATGATTTACTAAAGTGAAGGCGCTCGGCAAACGTATTTTGAAATCATTGTTGCCGCAATTCGCCTTTATCTTGCCTATGGGCATCGTGTTTGCCAGACTCCGGCCACTAAAAATAGCGAGCAACAACATGAAAGCAGCCGAAATTAAGCGCCACGCGGTGGTGATGCACGAAAACAAAATCTATCAGGTGCGCGGCGTCGAGCGCTCAAGCCCAACCGGACGGGGCGGTAACACGACGTTTCGCTTTTCGCTGTATCAAGTGGGCTCTACCTTAAAAACGGATTTAAGCCTGCGCGCAGACGATGAGTTGGCGGAAGTGGACATGGCGAAACGCCCAGCAACTTTTTCCTACATGGATGGCGAAAACTACGTCTTTCTGGACGCTGAAGACTACACGCCCTACACCCTAAGCCCGGCACATGCGCCTGATTTAAAAGACTATTTGGTCGATGGCATCGAAGGGTTCTTTGTGATGGTGGTGGACGAACAAGCGATTGCATTGCAATTGCCGCAGTTTGTGGAGCTGACTATTGTGGAAACGCCGCCCTACTTAAAAGGTGCGTCCGCGACCGGGCGTACCAAGCCGGCAAAATTAGAAACCGGCCTGGAGGTGCAGGTGCCAGAATTTATTGCCAACGGCGAAAAAGTACGCGTCGCAACCGAAACCGGCGAGTATTCGGGGCGCGTATGAGCAGCGAGGCCCGGCAGGAAAAGTTGGAGAAGCCGGAAAACGCCGATAAGGCGCGTAGTTCTGCGAAGGCGGACGTGCCGGATAAGGCATCCGCGTCGAAGCTTGAGGGGCAATCGTTTGCCGCCGTCGATTTGGGTAGCAATAGCTTTCATATGATTGTCAGCCGCTATACCAATGGTGCGCTGCAGTTAGTTGATCGCATACGCGAACCGGTGCGCCTAGCCTCTGGGCTCAAGGTGGACGGCAATTTAAGTGTTGCAGCGCGCGAACGCGCGTTGAATTGTTTGGCGCAATTTGGCCAGCGTTTGCGCGATATTGCCCCCGAGCGCGTGCGCACGGTCGCGACTAATACCCTGCGGCAAATGAAAAACCCACGTGCGTTTCTCAAATTGGCGGAAGCGGCATTGGGCTGCCCGATTGAAATTATTTCCGGGCGTGAAGAAGGCCGCCTGACCTATTTGGGCGTCGCGCATACTTTTGCCGAAGCGCGTAAACGCCGTTTAGTCATCGATATCGGCGGTGGCAGTACCGAATTCATTCTGGGCCAAGGTTTTGAGGTATTTGAAACCGAATCGGTGCAGATGGGCTGCGTCAGCACCACGCAGCGCTTTTTTGACGGCGGCAAAGTCAGCCGTAAAGAATGGCGCGAGGTACAACAGCGGCTTTCCCTGGAATTTGCGCCCTTTCGTGCACACTATTTAGAGCGCGGTTGGAAACGCGTGATTGGCTGCTCGGGCACGCTCAAAGCGACTGCGGCGATATTGCACGCGCTCGGTGGCCCGGAATGGACGATCACGCGCGCTAGCTTAGATGAGTTAATCGAGCGCTGCTTGGCGGCAGGTGATTTGGACAAAGCTAAATTGCCCGGGCTTTCGAACGACCGGAAATTGGTCTATTTGGGCGGCTTGGCGGTTATTGACGCCTGCTTTCGCGAACTACAGGTCGAGCAGATGCACGTTTGTGAAGCGGCCCTGCGCGAAGGCCTTTTGTACGACATGTTGGGGCGCCTGGAACACTCGGACCCACGTTTGGAAGCCGTGCGTGCGCTCGCCAAACGCCACAGTGTCGATGCGCAGCAGGCAAAAAGGGTCAAGCTTACCGCGTTAGCACTGTTTGACCAGCTTGAGCAAAGCTGGGATCTAATTGAAGATGATCGCGAAGCGCTGACGTTTGCGGCGATTGTGCATGAAGTGGGCTTGTCGATCTCGCACACGCAACATCATCAACATGGCGCCTATATTTTAGCCAACACCGACCTGCCCGGCTTCACCCGCGATGAGCAACAAATGCTGGCCTTACTGGTGCGCTGCCACCGGCGCGGCGTGCCAGAACGGCTGACGGAGCATTTGCCCGAACGCGATGTATTGCGCGCCCGCAAACTCGCCACTTTATTGCGCCTAAGTGCGGTATTGCACCGCGCCCGCAGTTCGGCACCGATGCCTGCGATGAAGCTGATTTGCATGGGCAGCAACGCGCTAAAGTTGCGCTTTCCGGTCGAGTGGCTAACCGCGCATCCGCTGACGCGTGCGGACTTAAAGCAAGAATGCGAAGTTATTTCCAAATTGGGAATCAAGCTATCTGTGGTCAGTGGCGTGGCATAAGTTTTATGCCGCATCTGTTGAGTGGAATAACAGGGCTGGAATAACTGGGCAGCCTACTTGCTGCCGATGGCAAGTTTGTAAGCACTCAAGCCGCTACACTTGCGCCCAATATTTTGCTTTAAGCGAGCGTTCCTTTGTCCGCAGGTTTTAATTCTTTTCGTATACATCGCACGGCTATTTGGGGGTTCGGGCGTGAAGGCCAAGCCGCATTGGCGGCGATTCGCCGCTATTTTCCGGAAAAGCGCATCGCACTACTGCTCAGCACGGAAGAAGCGCAGCGCTGGGACTTTTCGGGGGACGCCAACCTTGAACTCGTCACCGCCGAAGTCACGGCCGGCATCCTCGGCCAATACGGCACCGTGATCAAATCGCCCGGCATTTCACCGTACACCCCAGCATGCGACTGGGCGCGTTTTCGCGGCACGCGGATTATTTCAGGCAGCTCGCTGTGGTTTGCCGAACACCTGCGTGATCGCACGATTTGCATCACTGGCACCAAGGGTAAAAGCACAGTCAGTGCGTTGGTGGCGCACCTGCTGCGTGCTGCTGGCCAGAAAACCGCGCTGTGCGGCAATATTGGCGTGCCGCTGTTAGAGCTGCTGCACATCGAGCCAGCGCCGGATTGGTGGGTGATTGAGCTTTCCAGCTATCAAACGGCTGATTTTATGGGCGTGCCCGCCGTGGCCTGTGTGTTGAATTTATTCCCTGAACACCTGCCGTGGCACGGCACTGAGGCGCGCTATTTTAGCGACAAGCTCAAAATACTAGCCGAAGCCGAAGTTGCGGTGCTCAATGGCGGCGATGATCGCTTGGTGGCGCTGACTAGTCACGTAAAGCATGGCTATTATTTCAACAGCCGCGATTCCTGGCATGTGCGTACCGAGCCCAATTCCGCCAGTGGACATGAGGCATTAGGCCACATTTATTTTGCCGACGAAGCGGTGCTGGATTTAAAAGACTTGCGCCTGAAAGGCCGCCACAACGCCGAAAATGTCTGCGCCGCGCTGATGATCGTGCAGGCCGCCGGTCTCGATGCCAAAGCGCTAGCAAAGCACAGCTTAAGCTTTCATCCGCTGCCACACCGCTTACAAAATCTGGGTGTGCGCGGCGGCTTGGACTATATCGACGACAGCATTTCAACCACGCCGCACGCCAGCGTAGCCGCCCTTGAATCGGTTGATCCAAAACCCTGCACGATTATCGTCGGTGGCTTTGATCGTGGCTTGAGTTGGACGCATTTTGTCGACGCGGTGCAGGCCAAATCGCCACACGCTGTGATCGTTTGTGGTGCCAACGCCAGCACGATCGTCGCAGCAATCACGACGCGCATGCGCACGGTGGAAGCGACGCTGGCAGGCAACCAAACGCTAGGCACGTTGGCACTCAGCATCACTGAGGACTTAGGACTAGCCACGGCGTTGGCCGCGCACATTACTCCGCGCGGCGGCGTGGTGCTGCTTTCGCCAGGCGCGCCCAGCTTCGATGCCTACGCAAGCTACGCCGAACGTGGCCGAGCCTTTGCCGAGTTTGCTGGCTTTGGTGATATTTCCGAGGTTGAAATTACCGGGTTAGGTGTTTTATGACGGGTTCTATGAAGGGCGTAAAAGTTTGGGATTTGCCCTCGCGCATCGCGCATTGGGCGCTGGCGCTTAGCATTTTGGGCAGCTACGGCAGCGCTGAATACGGCTGGTTTTCTATGCAGTGGCACTTTTATTTTGGCTACGCCGCGATCACGCTGGTTATTTTTCGGGTGCTGTGGGGCTTTTTCGGCAGCGAACACGCGCGCTTTCGCAATTTTGTGCGCGGCCCAGGCGCAGTTTGGCGCTATCTAAAAACATTGGGCGATAAAAATAGTGCTGAAACCACCGGCCACAGCGCGCTCGGTGGCTGGGCGGTACTGCTGCTGCTTGCTGCCACGTTGGCGCAAGGCATCAGCGGGCTGTTTAAAACCGACGACATTGAGTGGTTCGGCCCGTTAAGCGAAAAAGCATCGGCTGAGCTAGTCGAACAAATGTCCTGGTTCCACAGCAATTTTGAGGGCATTCTGCTGCTCATTATTGGCATCCACATCGTCGCGGCGCTGCTGTATTTGCTGATCAAGAAGCAAAATCTAATTACGCCGATGATCACCGGCATAAAGCGCACGATTAGCGCCGATGACGCCAAACAAAAACCGCTTTGGTTAGCGCTTGTGCTGCTGGCGTTGAGTGCGGCGGCGCTTTGGGCGTTGATTCAATTTTGGCCGGTCGCAGCGTGAATACTGAGCGAGGTGGCATATAGATATTTTTGAAATCCGGCAAACACCGTGGAGATGACCTCGGGCTTACCGCCCAGATCAGAGACCGCATCTGCGATCGAATCACGGTAGCGCAAGCGCAGCAAGGCATTGAGTTTGCTTTGTTCCAGCTCCCTAACGCCAATACTGACGTAGTGCTGCAAAACAAAATCGAGAAACACTTGCTGCTTGCTGCTGAATTGGCCGCTGATGTGCACACGCGCAAAATCGGCGCGCACCGCACGCGTAATCGGCGGAAGCGCGTAAGCGACATAAGCCAGCACATCAAAAAGATCGCTATTTTCAGCCTGAATCAATTGCTGCATCGCCTCTAGTTTGTCTGGCCCGAAGTCTTTTTCCGCCAAGCCTTGTAACAACTTCAAACGGGTGTCGGGTGCACTCCACAAAGCGCGCAATTCGGCTTCGCTTTTAAAGAACTCGGGCAATTTGCCGTACAGCAGATCTAAAAATTGCTGCGCTGACATCGGCGTGCCATCGGGGTGCTAAAAAGTGGTTTGCAGCATGTGTTGGATATTGCGGAATTTGCCATCGGCCAGTTTCACCGTCACTTTTTGCTTTTTGCTGCAGCCACATTGGCTTTGCCCACAAATCGCACAGGGCGGCCTTTCGCATACACACGGCGCGCTTTCGCAGCGTGCGCAAAGCTTCGGCGTTTTGCTGGCACAACTGCAAGGATTCTGCCCGCATTTTGCGCATGGCAGATCGTCTTGCGGTGGGCCGTCCCACTCGGCGTCTTGGAATTTTAGGTGCGCTTTGACGAAATCATAAATCGTGAAGTAGTCTTTGCCCTCATACAAACGCGTGCCGCGCCCGATAATCTGCTTGAACTCGATCATGCTATTGACCGGGCGCATCAGCACAATATTGCGGATATTGCGCGCATCCACGCCGGTGGAAAGCTTTTGCGAAGTGGTCAAGATCGTCGGAATCGTTTTTTCGTTATCTTGAAACGCGCGCAGCTGCTGCTCGCCCAGCTCGCCATCGTCAGCGGTCACGCGCTGGCAATAGTTTGGATCTTTACTCGTTTTTAGCTGATTAACCAGATCGCGCACCAGCAGCGCGTGCGCCTGGTTGGCGCAAAACACCAAGGTTTTTTCGTTTTGATTGATCTGCGCTAGAAAAATCTCCACACGCTTCTTTTCCCGCTCGCGGATGTGGATATTGCGGTTGAAGTCGGTTTCCTCGTAGAGCTTATTCGCCTCAATCTCGCCTTCAAGCACCACATCGTCGTTGGTGTAGACGTAGTAATCCAGCGTGGTTTGAATCTGTTTGACGCGAAACGGCGTTAGAAAGCCGTCGTTGATGCCTTCTTTCAACGAATAGCTATAGACCGGTTCACCGAAATACAAATAGGTATCGACATTATCTTTGCGTTTTGGCGTTGCGGTTAGGCCCAGCTGCACTGCTGGCGCAAAATAATCCAGGATGCCGCGCCACGTGCTTTCATCGTTGGCACCGCCGCGATGGCATTCGTCGATGATGATGAAATCAAAAAAATCCGGCGGGTATTCGCCAAAATACGGCGAAGGTACGCCGTTATGAGCCGGCCCGGACATAAACGTTTGGAAGATCGTGAAAAACAAGTTGGCGTTTTTCGGCACCTTGCCTTTCTTGCGAATGTCCTCCGGGTTGACCCGCACCAGCGCATCATCGCTAAACGCGGCGAAGGAGGTGAAATCGTTGTAGGCCTGGGTTGCCAAGGTATTTCGGTCAGCTAAAAACAAGATGCGCGGCCGCCGTGTCGGTGCTTCGCCGTTGTGCCACTGCAGCAAATTCCAGCGCGCTTGGAATAGCTTCCAAGCAATCTGAAACGCAATTGAGGTTTTCCCGGTGCCGGTTGCCAGCGTCAAAAGTATGCGCGTCTGCTTGGCAATCAGGCGCTCCAGCACCCGATTGACTGCGGTTTCTTGGTAAAAACGCAGCGCCCAACTGCCGCTTTTGTCTGGAAAAGTCACCGCCGCGAAACGATCCCGCCACGCATTTGCTTCAGCAAACGTCAGCGTCCAAAGTTCATCCGGACTGGGATAGCGAAGAATTTCCGCTTCCGTGCCGGTTTCCATATCAACGGCATAAACGCCTTGGCCGTTACTGGCATAAGCAAAACGCAGCGCCAGTTTGCCCGCGTAATTCTTCGCCTGCGCCACACCTTCCGTCAGCGCCCGATCCCACGCTTTTGCTTCCAACACCGCCAGTTTGGTGTTGCGGTATTCCAAAACATAATCCGCCGTCAGGCCCCTGCCCTGCTTGCCATAGCCCTCGATGCGCCCCGGCGAAATCGGGTACTCACGCCGAACACGACTGCCCTCAATAACGCCCCAGCCCGCCGCGTGTAGTGCGGGGTCAATGTGCTCGGCTCGGGTCTCGGCTTCGTTCATGGCTTAGATTTACGTTTCACTGGCTTGGTCGTTGGCAATGATAGTGCGCTAGCTTGCGCTGGCGGCAAATAATTCTCCGCAGTCACAACACTTTGCCCGGTTTGCGCCTCCAACTGCGCACGCGCGCGCCGAGCGATACCGCCACCAGATTTGGCGGCGCGCGCATTGCTTGGCATGCCGGTGGCGCTGTTATGTTCGGCAATTTGCCGCGTGGAAAGCTCGGCTAGCGCGGTAAAGATCAACTCCGCCTCGCTCATGTGGTCGCGCAAGTTTTGGCTTTTCAAATTCTTCAACTGCTTGTGCGTTTTGACGCTTACGCCGGTCCATTCTTGATGGATGATATTGGTCAAGATCGCGAATTCTTCGCCTTTTTGCACACCGTGTTCAGCCCAATAGTCGGTGAGCTTATTGCGCGTTTCCTGGCCGGTCATACGGCTTTGAATCCACTTGTCACTACGCCCGTGCTGCGCCCAAGTCTGGCGCGCGCGATCCAATGACAAACTTGGGTCCGCCATTTCCTGCATGCGCTCGTAGCCTACTTTTGCCAGCCACAGCTTGATCGGCTCGGCCTTTGGGCTAGGCACCGATTGCACTAAACGCAGCAGGGTTTCAGCGGTGGCGGCGTCGGTGAGGTAGCTTTTGCCGTCAGCAGCGGGCAATTTCAGTCGGTGACAATCTGTCACCGACTGACTGCCTTCCTTGCTCAGCCGCTCTTTGAGTTTGTTCCAATATTTACGCGCGGTCTGGTGATCGGCCTGAGCCGTCAACACCTGCACCACATCCACCACCGAAAACCACCAGGTTTCCGT
>JANNYA010000135.1:0-16466 GCA_031409855.1 Rhodanobacteraceae bacterium
CTGTCGAAAAGTTATGAAAAGTTTTGTAAGCTTCCTTTAATCTCGCTAACACGGATGTTGGCGTTAGAAAATTCACGCAAATTCAAGCACAAGTGGTTTTTTGTGCGTTGGAAATGCGTCTTATAAGCTAGGTCACCCTCAACGCTAGGCCGTTCACAAGGCCAATGGAGAACAACATGCTGCAATTGATCGAAAACGATTTGCCAAGCGCCGTCATCAAGGTTATTGGCGTGGGCGGTGGCGGCGGAAACGCTGTGTCTGCGATGATGCAATCGACGCTGGAAGGCGTTGAATTCATCGTCGCTAATACCGATGCTCAAGCGCTCAAAAAAACCGGTGTACCGAACGTGCTGCAACTGGGCACCGGCGTAACCAAAGGCTTGGGCGCAGGCTCGAACCCAGAAGTGGGTCGTCAAGCAGCGCTTGAAGACCGTGAACGCCTAACCGAAATGTTGAAGGGTGCCGATATGGTGTTCATCACTGCCGGTATGGGCGGCGGCACCGGCACGGGTGCTGCGCCCGTGGTCGCACAAATCGCGAAAGACTTAGGCATCTTGACCGTTGCCGTGGTAACGCGTCCATTTATGTTTGAAGGTGCCAAACGCCAAACGATGGCGCAAAAAGGCATTGAAGAACTAGCGCAAAATGTGGATTCGTTAATCACCATTCCCAACGAAAAATTGCTGGCCGTGATGGGTCGCGATGTCAGCTTGATCAACGCCTTTAAAGAAGCCAACAAGGTTTTGTTAGGCGCCGTACAAGGTATCGCTGAGCTAATCACCCGCCCCGGCTTGGTCAACGTCGACTTCGCTGACGTGCGCACGGTAATGAGCGAAATGGGCTTGGCAATGATGGGCACCGGCCAAGCGAAAGGCGATGACCGCGCCGTTGCTGCGACCGAAATCGCGATTGGCAACCCGCTGCTGGAAGATGTGAATCTAAAGGGCGCGTGCGGCATTTTGGTCAATATCACCGCTGGCCATACTTTGAGCCTGCGTGAATTTAACGACGTCGGCCGCATTATTGGCGAATTCGCCTCGGAAGATGCCACCATCAAAATTGGCACCGCGCTGGATCCTGATTTGGCCGACGAAGTGCGTGTGACCGTGGTTGCCACCGGTTTGAATCGCTTGCCGAATAGCCAAACCGGGCGCGAACAACGTAACGTTCGTAACAACATGCGCGTGGTTTCCGGCTTCGAGGCCCCCGCCGCCACGCCAGCGGCGCAATCAGCTTTTGCGCCAGTATTGCCGCACCGTCAAGCAGGAATGCAAACGCCGACTACGCCCATGCAAACCGCACCCGCAACGGCGAATATTCGCCGTCCGCTAGGGAATGCCGCAGCGATGACGGATAAGCAAATTGAGCTGCTGAATATCCCGGCATTTTTGCGCCAACAGGCAGATTAGTTAGCGGCGCATTTGTGAGGATGTGTCGGCACGTGCGCAGCAAACTGCGTGCCGAATGCAATTCGGCGATCCGGTGTTTCGGCGGTTCGGTACGCCGAGTTGTACTCGGTTTCTTTATGTGACGTGTAGTACTGGATCCCCGACTAAAACATTCGGGGATGACGCCGCGGAGCGTTCCGTATCCCTGTAAATAAAGGCCGAGTCGTCATTCCCGCATGCTTTTGGCGGGAATCCACCCGGCAAGTGCGCTGCGAACTGCATGCTGAATGCAATTCGGCGATACGGTGTTTCGGTCGTGTTTGCGCAATGCGCCCGCACCCGGCACTATCTGCGTGGTAAACCACTCACGAGGCCAATGTGTACCAACATTATTTTTGTTTCCGCCGCCTGCTTGAATGCGTTTCGTGGCAAGGATAAGCAAGGCCGTGCCAGCACCGGTAGGCTTCGCACGCGTTAGCACCGTGCTGTTTGTCATATTGAGCGTTGCGTCTATCGCCGCAATCTGGTCTATTTTAAGCCTAATTTCTGGTGGCTTCGGCGGCTATATGGCGCCAATCGTCGCAGTTTGCATAGTTTTGATGCTGCACAGTTTTGGCTATGCACCTGGATTTATGCGGGCACTGGTGGCCTTGGCGTTGATGAGCTTGAGCGTTGTCTATCAAGCCTATCTTTTTGCTGCCGGTACGATTGCGGGTGAAATGGGCTTTAGCCTTGGCGAAAGCGTAAAGATGATTGGGCCCGATCTGGCCTATTCCTTGATCCGCGCACACGTGACTCAAATTGAGCTGATGTGCTACTGCGCCTCGATATTGCTGGCGTTTGTGCTGGGGTGGCTATTCGGGCGCGGCAAAGCGTGACCAGCGGCCGCGCCAGCGCGAATATTTTTGCAATGCGCTGGTTTTGCCTTGGTCAACGAAATTTTAGGATCTATCTATGCTGGTCGGAATCGATTTAGGCACCACCCATTCCCTGATCGGGCAGTTCACCGATGCGGGCCCGACGCTATTTGCAAATGCGCTCGGCGATTTTTTAACCCCTTCCGTCGTTAGTGTTGATGCCGAGGGCACAGTGTATGTTGGCGCGGCAGCGCGCGAGCGTCTAACTACCGATCCAAACAATACCGTTGCCGCCTTTAAGCGCACGATGGGCACGGCGCGCGAGACGATCCTGGCCGGCAAGCGTTTTCGGCCAGAGGAATTATCGGCGCTCGTGTTAAAAAGTTTGATCGCCGATGCCGAAAGTTGCACTGGCGTAAAAGTGACCGAAGCGGTGATTAGCGTGCCGGCGTATTTTTCCGACGCGCAGCGCAAAGCCACGCGCAGTGCGGGGGAATTGGCAGGCATTAAAGTAGAACGGCTGATCAACGAACCGACTGCGGCCGCGCTTGCCTATGGTTTGTCGGCGCGCAAGGACGGTTCCAGCTTTGTCGTCTTTGATTTGGGTGGCGGCACCTTTGACGTATCGATTTTGGAAATGTTTGACGGCGTGATGGAAGTGCACGCGACCGCAGGCGATAACTATTTGGGTGGCGAGGACTTTTTAGAGGTGCTTGAGCGCGCGTGCTTGAGCGATCTGAAAATTGACCCAGCTAGCCTCAGCGCGTCCGCACGCGGCCTGTTGCGGGCGCGTTTGGAGCGCGCGAAAGTGCAGCTTTCCAGCAGCAATGAGGTGCGCGTCGATGTGGAAACGGGCGCTGCACAACTCGCCTGGAGCATCAGCGAAGTACGCTTTGCCGAACTGTGTCAGCCGCTGCTTGCAAGAATCCGCGCGCCTATTGAGCGTGCGATGCGCGATGCCAAATTGGCCCCGGATGCACTTGAAGAAATCATTCTCGTCGGCGGCGCCTCGCGCATGCCGATGGTGCCGCGTTTGGTGGCGCGTATGTTTGGGCGTTTGCCTTTGCGCCACATCAATCCTGAGCAGGTCATTGGCTTGGGTGCAGCGGTGGTGGCGGGCATGAAGGCGCGCCACGAAAACTTCAAAGAAGTTGTGTTGACCGACGTATGCCCCTACACCTTGGGTGTAGGCGTCAGCGAACCCGACGCCCAGGGCCGCCAGATTGACGGCATTTTCTCGCCAATTATTGAGCGCAACAGCACCGTGCCGGTCAGCAAGGTGCAAAGTTATAGCCCGATCATGGATTTTCAAACCCAGCTCAATCTGAAAATTTTTCAAGGCGAATCGCCGCGCGTGGTGAACAATATTGCCTTGGGCGAGCTGCAAATGACGCTGCCCAAGCTAAAAGCTAGCGAAAATGCCGTGGATGTGCGTTTTACCTACGATGTGAACGGGCTGCTGCAAGTCGAAGCGCTGCTGAAATCCAACAATAAGCGCTATGAATTGGTGATTCAACAAAACCCGGGCCTTTTGAGCGATACGGAAATTCGAGCGCGTTTGGCCGAATTGTCGGCGCTAAAAGTGCATCCTCGGGAAGTACAAGCAAACACCGCACTGATCGCGCGCGCCGAGCGCCTGTATAGCGAATTTTTGGCGGAGCGCGAACTTATTAAGTCACATCTGACCGGTTTTATGGCGACGCTGGAATCACAAGACTTAAGCCTGATCAGCCGCGCACGCGCAGAATTCCAGGTATTTTTAGACTCGCTCGAACAGGCGTTGGGCTGACCGGCACGATTTTGGCACGCCGAATTCGCATGCTCACCGAAATTTTAGCCCACACCCGGCACAATGGTGTCCTTTCGCTAACTAAGACATTCCCATGCGCTATCACGGCCTAGCTGCCTCCCGCCATGCTCAGCTCGATTGCATCGGCGTGCTCGTCGTCAATTTGGGCACGCCCAGCGCGCCGACCGCGCCTGCCGTGCGGCGCTATTTGCGACAATTCCTGATGGATCCACGCGTGATCGAATTGCCGCGCGTGCTTTGGTGGTGTTTGCTGAACTTCATCATTTTACCGATACGCGGCTTTCGTTCGGCGGCTAACTATCGCAAGGTCTGGACCGACGCCGGGTCGCCGCTGATGCAGCTCAGTGTTGCGCTAACGGCGGGCATTCAACGCGAACTAGATGCCGGCCCAGGCAAATTTGTCGTGCAAATGGCGATGAGTTACGGGGCACCTGCAATTCAGACCGGCTTGCAGTCACTGATGGCCGCCGGTGCCAAGCGTTTGCTGGTGCTGCCGCTCTACCCGCAGTATTCTGGCTCCACCACAGGTTCGGTGTTCGATGGCGTCAGCAACGCCTTGCAGGGGCATCGCTGGGTGCCGGACTTTCGCTTTATCTCGCAATATTTTGAGCGGCCGGACTATATTTCCGCCTTGGCCGAGTCCGTACGCGCGCATTGGGCCACGCACGGCCGCGCGGATTTGCTGCTGTTGAGCTTTCACGGCATTCCCAAACGCTATTTCAGCAACGGCGATCTATATCACTGCCATTGCTACGGCACGGCGCGGCGCTTGCGCGAGGCTTTGGGCATGACTGAAGATCAGCTGCAAGTCAGTTTCCAATCCCGCGTTGGGCGCGAAGAATGGCTGCGCCCCTACACCGATGAAATAATAAAAGCCTTACCCGCAAAAGGCGTGAAAACGCTGGATGTCATCTGCCCAGGCTTTGCCGTGGACTGCCTAGAAACCTTGGAGGAAATATCCGGTGAGAACGCGGAATATTTTCTGCACGCAGGTGGTACTAGCCTGCGCTATATCCCAGCGCTCAATGACAGCACCGCACACGCACAGCTACTAGCAAACTTGGTGCGTACGCACAGCGCTGGCTGGCCCGAGGCAACTTTGGATGTTCAAAGTTTGCAGGCGCTTGCGGAAGTGCTTGCCGAGCGCGCACTGACACATTTGCAGCATCAACCCGCCAATTGCTCCGTGGCTTGATAAATGCAGGGCGCAGCTCCGTAATGACAATACCGGATTCGTGGAAAACGCTACGCTTTCACATCATTTTAAAGCTCACCCCTGCAGACAAGCGAAAGCAGGGCTACACTTCCAAGTTCACCCATTAGCGAATCGGCCTTTTTGGACACCAGCATCGTACTGAACTTGGATATGTTGTTGGTGCTGTGTGTGTTGGCACTGACGGTATGTTTGTTCGTGTCGGAATGGGTAAGCGTCGATGTCGCCGCGATGCTGTTGCTAGTGGTGTTGGGCTTGACCGGTTTGGTGCCTTTGACACAGCTGTTTTCTGGTTTTGCCTCGAATGCGGTGATGTCGATTTTGGCGGTGATGATTTTGGGCGCAGGCCTCGAACGCACGGGCTTGATGGGGCGGGCTGCGGATTTTATTTTGCGTCTGGCGGGGGACACTGAACGGCGCTTGGTGCTGGCGATTTCGGCGGTTTCCGGCGTGGTTTCTGGGTTTATGCAAAACCCGGCGGTGATGGCGCTATTTTTGCCGGTCGCCAGCCGCATCGCGGCACGCACTGGTTTCCCATTAGGGCATTTGTTGCTGCCGATGGCCACCTGCATCGTGTTGGGCGGCACGATGACCACGATTGGCAACTCACCGATGATTTTGCTCGGGGATTTGATCGAAAGCACGAACAAAAATTTGCCACAGGGCGCGCAGGTATTGACGACGTTAAAGCTGTTTTCGGTGTTTCCCATTGGTGCGGCGCTGTTGCTTAGCGGGCTGCTGTATTTCTATTTTTTTGGGCTGAAAAAGCTGCCCAGCGAGGATGCCGAGGAATCCGTCACGCCGCGCACCACCGAGGCCTATTTCGAGCATCTTTATGGCATCACCGGCGAGCTGGTTGAACTGCGTGTTTACCCCGACAGCAAAATCGTCGGCCTAAGCTTGGGTGAGGCCGAACAATTGCCTGAAGCGCCCCTGTTTTTGGCACTCAAGCGCGGTGAAGCCACGCGCCTTGCGCCGCCGATGGACGAGTTGGTTGAAGCGGGCTGCGTTTTTGCCGTTATTGGCCCGGTGGCGCAAATTGAAAGTTTTGCCGCCGCCTCAGGTTTGGGTGTACTGCCCGGCAAGCATCATTTAGGCGCTTTGTTTGACCCAATTGCGGCCGGGGTTTCCGAAGCGGTGCTGCCGCCTAGTTCCGGTTGGTTGGGTAAAACCGCGATGGAGCTGCGTATACGACGGCGCTACGGCATGAATTTACTAGCGCTAATACGCGCGGGTGTGACCATTCGCGAGCAGGTGCGCAGCCTGCCCTTTCAGTCCGGCGATACGCTGATCTTTCACAGCAACTGGCAAGAATTGAACGACCACGCCTCGGAACGTGATTTTATCGTCATCACCGACTACCCGAAAGACGAGCGCCGCCCACATAAACAGGGCATGGCGCTATTCTTTTTTATCGGTGCCTTTACGCTTGCATTTGCCGGCCATGTTTCCTTGCCGATTGCGCTGATGGCCGGCGCCACCGGTATGTTAGTCACCGGCGTACTTTCGACCGAAGAAGCGTATCGAGCGATCAACTGGAAGACGATTTTTTCGCTCGCTTGCCTGATCCCGATCAGCATCGCCATTGATCAAACCGGCACGGCCGGCTGGATGGCGGCACAAGTTGCAAAGCACGTCGGCAGTGTCGGTGCGGTGCCGCTGCAAATCGCGCTTGCGGTGTTGACCACGATTGCGGCGCTGTCGATGGGGCAAGTGGGCTCCACCGTATTGATGGTGCCCATTGCGATCAACATCGCGCTTGCCGTGAACGCGAATCCCGCGCAATTCGCCTTGATCGTCAGCCTCGCGGCGTCGAATAATTTCCTGACCGCCTCGAACCCGGTGATTGCCATGATTGAAGGCCCTGGTGGCTACCAAAAACGTGATCTGCTGCGCGTCGGGCTACCGATTACGATTATGTTTATTGTGATTTCGGTGGCGATGGTCAATGCGTTGTTTTGAGGCCCTACGTCGACGCGGGCTTCGCTACGGCAACGCAGCTAGCTATTTGATTTAGAGTTGGAATAAGGTGCAGGCTTAGCGCGGCATGCCGGATTTGGTGCACCACAGCAATCGCTATGGTTAATGGCAAACCCGGTCGCGTCCTTCGCTTTTAGCGCGATACACCAAGGCATCCGCCTTTGCCAACAGGGCTTGGCTCGGCACGCCTACCTCAATCATGGTCAGGCCAATGCTTACCGTCATTTTTATCCGCTGCTGCTGCCAGCAAGCTGCGCTTTGATGAACTTTTCTGCGCAGACGTTCGGCCACAAGTAGCGCTTGGGCTAGCGCCGTCGATTGCAACAAGATGACGAATTCCTCACCGCCAAATCGGCCCATAGCATCCTTGCTTCGCAGCACAGCCTCGGCACAGGCGACAAAGTGCTGTAGGCAAGCATCGCCCGCGTCGTGGCCGTATTGGTCATTTATTTTTTTGAAATAATCAAGGTCGCAAAATAACAAGGCCCCGGGTTCGGCGTTGCTTTTTGCTGCAATTTCAGCGAACTCTAAGCGCTGCAACAAGCCGCGGCGATTCAACACGCCGGTGAGCGGATCGACTTCTGCAGAACGCCGCGCCGCATCGCGTTCCTTGCGCAAAACCAAAGCTCGGTCTGCCATGCCCAGTGATAATACGATGGCCTCAAAAGCCGCCGCCGGTAGCAGCCAAACCGTCAAGTTTTTGGCACCATCATAAAGCGCCGCGTCCATCGTCGCTAGGATGCTAATCACTAACAGTGGCAGCCAACCCGCCAGAAAATAACGCGCATAGCGCCAACCGCGCCAAGCCAAGTAGCACCCGCTGTAAAGGGCGAGTAAGCCAATGACTGCCGCGATAACGTTTTGTAATTCCACAATGACGATCCGTGCTGTACTCGGGGCGGATGTCAATGCAGCCGCAGCCGAAACAGCGAGCGCCAGCCAACCTAATCCACGCAAGCACCGGCCCGCCTTCGGCAACAGATTGGGTAAACTCAAAAAGCTGGAAATGAATTGCGTCCCGCAGACGAGCGCCACGCCGAGCGCCACATCCGCCACGACACGCGATCCTTCTGCGATGACGGGAACGTCGACAAACCAGCGATGCCAAAGCCAAAGCTTAATCGACACAAACACAACAAACGCGGCAACTTGCCCGCTGTACCAGATAAAAATTCGATCTGAAAGCAGGGTGCCGAAAAAAAGTGCCGAGCTCATCATCGCAAACATGATCGCTAGACAGCTGTACAACTGTGCAACATTGGCGATGTCCAAGGCACGAAACTCAAGCTCGGGAACAACGCTAACTCGCGCCACACTGGGTGCGTGTCCAGACAAGCACAACAAACCACGTTCGCCAACTACCAGTACAGGCGGCAAAGTCAAGGCGAGCGAACGCGAGCCAAATTGTAGCGGCCTGACCGGCGACGCCCTGGAAAGTCGAGTAATTTCGCCACCGCTGAACATGCCAAAAAAAAGCTCCTGCACTCCTAAATCATCGGTGGCTACGATCCAGCGTTGCTCTGTGGCGCGCACGGCTGTTGCGGTAATGCTCAACCACAGAGTGCGCGAGCGTGCGTTTGAAGCGGCAGCATCAAGGTGCCGCCACTCTTTAGTGCGCATCGGATCACGCACCGCCGCAGCCTGAGCGCAGGATTCGGGGCCAGTGAAGTAGCCTAGGGCGAACGGGGAATCAGTGCGCAAATCGGTTGCGAAAACAGTACTACTGCACGTACAAATAATAAGCAGCGCCAGCCAAATCCATCCCCCAATGGCAGGCTTGGTTCGCATTAGCGCGCTAGCCTGCCAACGCTGAAAGGTGCATAGCGATGCTGAGCTTTGATCACGATTAAAAATAACTTGGGCATAGCCAGCATGGACGCACCCTCAGACAACCTATGACAAGGTTGCACCAAAACTAATATCCCCGCAACACCAGAAACTCGATGGCCAATGCGCTGTTTTAAGAATAATCGTCGCGTTGGCTTAGCGCTTGCACGCTGCTAAAAACGGTAACCGTCGCTGAGAAAAACCACCTGCCAGTGCGCCGATTTGACCGGAAAGGCGTTTTTCATGCTGCGCCGCAGCTTGATCTAATTTTCACGATGGTTAATTCTTTGTGACAACGCGTTACCACGCGTTTCAATCGCACGTTCCTGAGGTTTACCCAACCTCTACGATTTTGCGCTTGACCTTTTAAGCCGGCAACCCGTCGGCTTTTCAAAGCAGACCAACGGAGCTCTAACCATGATGTTGCATCGCTCAATCGCTGTTGCTTTAGCCGTTTTTTTATCTCCAGCGCTGGTAAATTCAGCGCGCGCCGACGCCAATGCCTTTGGCATTTCCTATGACAGCAAACCGCTGCCTGAGGGTGTTACCCGGGTTGCAAGCTGGCGTGAATTTGACGCCGTGCTCAGCCCAAAAAATTTAGCTGCGCGCTATTTTACGCCGGACGCCTCGTTCGTGAAAGTCTACTTTGATTCGGTGCAGCTACCCGCGGGTTGGGAGCTGGTGGTGCAAAGTGTTGATGCTTCCGAACAGTATCGTTATGGCGGCGAAAACCAAGCCGATCGAACCGTTGATGTCGAGATGGGGCAAACCGGCGAGCTAAGTTTTTCGGCAATGAGTGTGGAAGGCTCAGAAGTGGAAGTCTTTTTAGAATACACAGGCAAAAGCGGCAGCAATTCCGCTAGACCAGCAGCGCCAAGCGTACACATTAGCCACGTATTAGAAGGTTACCCAGAAGGGCTCATGGCACCGTTACAAAAGGCTGGCTTGTTGACCGATGGCAGCACTGGCCCGGGTATTGAATCCATTTGCGGCACCGATAACAAGCGTGCCGTTGCTTGCTACACGGGCACCCAAGCGACCCGAGCCAACGCGGTTGCACGCTTGCTTATCGGCGGTGGTGGCTCTTGCACCACTTGGCGCGTAGGTTCGGGCAATCGCTTTATGACGAACAATCATTGCTTCGCCACCAGCTCGGTGGTGGCAGCATCCGAAGTGCAGTTCAACTATCAAAACACCACCTGCACCGGCACCACCGGTGCGACCGTCACGAAAGTCGCAGGTTCAAGCCTCTTGAAAACCTCGGCAAGCTTGGACTACTCACTCTACACCGTGACCAGCACAGTAAGTTTGGGCGGTTTTGGTGGGCTTTCGCTTGACGTGCGCGTGCCCACCAGTGGCGAGCAAATCTACATTCCGCAGCATCCGGGCGGGCGCAAAAAAGAGCTAGCGATTACTTCCACCAGCGATTCGGGCAGCGTCTGCCGTATCGGTACGGCTTCCTCGGGTGTAAACAGCCTCTACCTGTGCGATACCGAGGGCGGCAGCTCCGGCTCGCCCGTGCTGGCAAACTCCAGCCACAAGGTAATCAATTTGCACCATTTAGGTGGCTGCTCCAACGCGGGTGTACGCATTAGCCGCATCTGGCCAGAAATCTCCAGCTTCTTCTCAGCCGTGCCGTAACTCTCTCAACAGTCCCATGGGCGCGGTGCGCCGCGCCAATGGATTTTTTAGACTAAAACACGCGCTTGAGCGCAGCGCCGCTCAATCCGAACTGCGTGCCTGCCGAATACTTTCAAAGACCTAGGGATTCAAAGGTGGGCCGTACTGAAACGGCGATTGGCTTTGCGTCATCGGTGAGTTTGGAAACATCGCTTGTGGGCCGTTGAATTGCTGCACCACCGCGCAGGCGGCGTTCATGCCGGTTTGCAGCGCGCTTTCAATCCAGCCGCCGCACCAGCCTATGCTGTCGCCAGCGATGTAGACCGGGCCGCCGCGCAGGAATTGCGTGTAGAGCTGTTGGTTGTAAACGTCTTGCCCGGCTTGGTTGAGTTTGAACGCGCCGTAGAAGTGTGGAACGGTTTGCCAGTCAATCATGCGGGTGAAATCCGGCATGATTTGCGGCAACAAGGCTTGGACAAAATCGCCAGCGGAGTTTTCAATGGAACGCAACAATATTCCCAAGCGCTCGTTCGGATCGCTGATCGCGAGCAGTTTGGTGGAATCATCGCCCCAGGTGTAGCTAATCAGCACCACACCTAAGCCCTCTGGCAGGCCTGGATAATAATCTAGGCAATACAGACCGCGAACCAGCGTGTCAGATTGAATATTGTAGGGCAGATTAGTGCCCTGCCAGAAGCGTGTTTTGGTTAACACGAACAGCTTCGATGAGTTCATCAAATGCAGCTGACGCAGTCCTGAGTTGGTGCTTTGCGGCAATACAAATGTACTGCCATCGGTTAGGTTCATATCTATTTGCATCGCGCGATTCGTGGTCGCCAAGATCGCGGATTCAAACTGCACGTCCTGAGAGTTGACGGTCAACAGCACCGGATCACTGGAGCAATCCAGCGCTTTCACGCGGGTCACGGTGCAGTTGAAATTAATGCAATTGCGAATGCTTAAATTCGGGCGATTTGGATCCGGGCAGCTGTTGAGGAAGCCTTGCACCAGCATGTCCATGCCAGCCGGATAAAACTTTTGATTGCTTTCCAAACCGTTGATAATCAAGCGCGCAATTTCAGCGAAGTTGACTGAATAGAGCGGGCCAAACCCGCCCGAACCGACACCAAGAGCACCGAAAAGTTCGAAGTCGTTCGCGCTCCAGGGTTTGCTCAAGCCATACTGCTGATAGTTTTCAACGAAGGCTTGCACCAGCGCCTGATAAAAAGAAATGCCGCTATAGCCTTGTTCTGGCCCCAGGGCGGATTGCGCATCGAACACCCACTTTTGCCACATCGTTTGCGCGATCTGTAGCGATTCTGGGGTGGGGTTGGTCAAATAGGGGGTGATTTCGGCAAGTTGAGTCGCCAGCGCATTCCAAGCGATGTTGACGTTATTGAAGATCGCTGGCGGCGCGCTGTGCGCGGCCCAATCGTAGGCTTGATTACGATAAATAATGCGGGTGTTGACTTGCCCTGGATCCGGAAATTGGCCGCCGGCTTTAACGCCAAACAGATCAGTGTAGTAGCTAAATAGCTGCTCGCAAGGTGGCACGCGCATTGCGCCCATTTCAAAAGCCGCCGCCTGGCCCGCAATAGGATAGATCGTATTCAAGCGGCCACCTGCGCGATCGGTGGCTTCATAGATCACCACATTTGCACCCAATTGCAGCAATTGATAGGCCGCTAACAAACCCGCCGCACCAGCGCCCACAATCGCAACGCTGCGGCCATCAATGCGCTGATTGCCAATGACTGAATACTTACGTAGGTACGCGCCGTGGTCATATAAAATATCGACGTAACTTGACGGAGCGGTTGGTTCTTGAGCCGCGCGCATTGGCGCGGTCTGCGGGCGTTGCGGCATGAATGACATCGAATACTCCTGGGTTGAATGATCAGTAAACTAACGGTTTATACGTTTTCGCTGGTGCTCGCGCCGCGCCATACTTGGGCGCGATTGCGGCCAGTGCGTTTGGCGGAATACAAGGCTTGATCGGCACGCGATTTGAGAGTTTCGATGCTGCCTGCCTCACAAATCGCGCTAAAGCTCGCGCCGACACTGAGCGTGACGTACTCAGCTGCGCGAGCGTAGCCGTGGAAAATGACAAGCTCGCGAACGACCGCGCAGACGCGCTCGGCAATGCCGGCGACAAGTTCTGCATCTGCGGCTTTAACTAACAGCACGAATTCTTCGCCGCCATAGCGTGCCACCAGCACTGGAAAGGGAAATTTCAGGCTAGAAATCGCGCCAGCCACTTTGCGCAACACATCATCCCCGGCTGGATGGCCGTAGTGATCGTTGTAGGCTTTGAAATCATCGACGTCACAAAGCAAGATGCCCACCGCCGCGCCTTCTTTTTCATACTGACTGGATAAGCGGTCAAATTGGCGCCGATTGGCAATTTGCGTCAAGCCATCGATCTCCGCCAAACGCGCTAGCGCGAGATTAGCCTCTTCTAACTCAGTGGTACGTTCTTTAACGCGGGCTTCCAGCTCGTCGGTGTAGCGGAGTTGATTGCGGTACAGGGTGGCGTTCTCCAGCGCAATCGCCGCTTGTCCAAGCAGCATATTGATCATCTCTAAGCGCTCATGATTGAACGCGCCAACCACAGCATCGTTTTCTAGATAGACAATACCGCGCAGCTCACCTTGACGAAGGATCGGACAGGCCAACACCGAGCGTGCCTTATTCACGATAAAGTAAGTATCCTCACGAAATGTGCTGCGCTTAGCGCCATCATCGAGCACTGTAGGAATTCCGGAACGCGCGACAAACTGCATCATTTGAATCGGGCAGCGTTTGCTATCAAGTAGCGCTTCATGCACGCGCCCCACATCGCTATCGGCTTCGATAAAAAACTGATTATTTTCTTTTAGCAATAGCACGCCACGCTTAGCGCCAGCATTTTCCACGGCGATGTCAAGTAAGCGCACCAAGAGCCGATCAAAGTCCATTTCAGAGGCTATGGCTTCATTTGCTTTCAGCACGCTAAGCAGGTCGACACCGTGCGCACCAGTGGAAGCGCTACCGCCTTGAATGCGCGTGACTTTGCTGCGCAAAGACTGCGATTCATCCATGTTATTAGTAGAAACCTTACATAAACAAGTCGCGCGCCGATAAAGCTGTTCGCTTTCACGCACGAGCGCACCCGCAAACTCGTCGCCCTCGCTGCGCATGGTTTCTGCAAGCAGCTCGGTGAGCTGGGCTTGCACCAGCAAATAGCCATGCTGCCTGGCATGACGAATCCCGCTCAACAGTTGCACCGTTGCCTGCATGCGATCGCCGGCCAACAGACCGCCTTCGGCTTGGATCCAATAGTCGTAAGCGGCAAAATTCTGTGGATTCAGTGCGCTCAGTTCGCGCACGCGCGCAGCGGTGTGCTCGAACAGCTTTAGCAATCGATCTTGCTGTTGCTGCCATTGGATTTCATGCGTTTGGGCGCTGCTGAGCTTGCGCGCTTCACGTGCGGCGGCAACTGCAAGCACCACCAAGTGCGTGTAATTCAACAGCAAAGTGCCAGCAGCGCCGGCGCTAAACATGGGACTGGCACGTTCACTGAGCGCCAGCGCTTCGGCGCTATCGCCCAAAATTAGCGCGGTATGCGCCATCTGTGCGAGCGCCTCGCAGACGTCAGTGGCATTGTTGTCAGCGGTGTAACTTGCCAATATGGTTTCGTAATCCAAAGGCGCTTGTTGTACGCCAATGAGCCGTCGCAAACAGTGCATGCGAATTTGCGCCTGCCCCAGTTCGAGAGGAACATAACGTTCACAGTATTCGCCCCAACGCTCGCAGCTCGCGAGCATTTCGCCAACGTCTGCCGCTTGCGCGACGGCGGAAATATGCTGTGTAATCAGCGCGTAGCTGGCGAACTGCAGGTTACCGCTTTGATGCAAAAGCACATAGCTTTCTTGCGCCTTTTGCGCGTTTTCTTGATACGGCAGGATCCAACACAAGGACTGCGCATGCGCCAACATTTTTGCGCCACCGCCATAGAAATCATTGCCAAAACGCGTATGCGTCTGCACCGCCATTTCAGCGTATTTCGCACCTAAAGCATGTTGGTTGAACATGCCTAGGATCATCGCGAACCAACCGAAAGCGATGCCGCATTCCGCGGTCCAGCCGCTATTCAAAACATGCCCCAAACACTTGGCGGTCACGAAGGTTAAGTGCTGCGGGCGGGTGAAGTACACGCCAATAATGGCTTTGTCATACAGCGCGCTAATCTGCGCCGCTTTGCGATTCGCGTCGGGCAATTGCTTGAGTTTTACCAACGCCGATTCATTGGCAAGCTCGGCCATGAGCGCTGACTGTTCCGTCTCAATGCGGGCGAGATTTGCAGCATCGTCGAGCGCCCCGAGTTTGAAATCTTCGCCGAGCAGCTGCAGCGCGCGCTGCACTTGCACTAATGCCATGGCCGGCTGGCCAGAGCTTTGCAGCGCATCACACAGGCTAGCCAGTGCAGCGGCCTGTTCCAACACATCTTCGGTTAGCGTGATCGCATGTTCGAATACCTGAATGGCGGAATCCAGCTCGCCGGCACTTGCTTGCGATTGCGCCAATAGTACGTGCACGTCATAGGCCTGACGCATGGATTCATTGCTTTGCTCTAAGCTGAGCAAACTGGCAGCAAAGCCGGCAAATTCTAGCGCGGCTTGATACGCGGTTTGCGAGCGCGCTTGCGCGGCGGCGCGCGCATTGAGTGCACACAGCTCGTTGCGTTCCTGATCTGTTTCTATCAGTGCGATGCCGCGGTTGAGTTGCGCAACGACATCAAACAAATTTCGCTGGGTGTCAGCTTTCCAAAGTCGGCCAATCTTGAGGTGCATGCTGGCTCGCTCAAATTCGCTCAGCTTATTCATCGTCGCTTCGCGCAAGCGCTCGTGCACAAAGCGATAAAGCCCTGCATCCACCTCGGTCGCTACAATCATGCTTTGTTGAATCAGCTCATCAATCGCTCGTGCTGCCTGCGCTTGAGTGTTTGCAAGCAATGCGGCGACGGTAGTCAAATCAAAACTGTTGCCCACGCAGCTTGCGGTTTTGAGTAGTTTGGCGGAATCCGGGCTCAAGCGTTCCAGATTTTCGCTGAGTAGGTTCAAGACGTTATCACTGACGCTAATTTGATGCGTCAAATCTTCCCGGTAACGCCAAGCCAAGCCGCCTTGCTCACGTTCAAGCACACCGACTTGCACTAATGAGCTCAGATATTGGCGTACAAAGAAGGGATTGCCTTGGGTGCGATCCAACAACACCTGCACGAGCTTGTCTTGATCAGTGGGCTGCTCAAAGGCCGCAAAAACGTCGCGAACGAGGTGCGTGATTTGTTCCGGCGTCAACGCAAGCAGCGTATGCCGATGTTCCTTGATGCCAAGCTGTGCCCATAGGCCCAGCGCTTGTCGAAGCGCAGCACTCAAATCTTCTTCCCGAATCGCGGTAACGAGCACGCAAGCGCTGACGTCGCTGGCAAGTAGCTTTTCCAAAAACTTGACGCTCGCGCTATCGATCCATTGAAAATCGTCGATGCATAGCACTAACGGCGCTTGTTGTGCTGCGGCGATCTGCAGGAAGTTTCGAAGTGCGAGAAAGAATCGCGTTTGCTCGGCAGTTTCACCCAAGGGAATCAATTTGGGTGCGGCACCAGTAATTTTTTCGAGCTCCGGCATGAGCGGCATCAGCACCGCCAAATTCATCCCCAAGCCACGTTTGATTTGATCGCGGATACGATTTAGTTCCGCATCGGGCAGCGTCAACCAGCGTTGAATGAGTTT
>JANNYA010000136.1:0-4812 GCA_031409855.1 Rhodanobacteraceae bacterium
GCTTTACGACCCGGAACTAGGGCGGTTTATTCAAGCCGATGATTTTGTGGAGCCGGAAGCGACGCAGGGATTGAATCGATATAGTTATGTACTTAATAACCCGTTGAGTGCGACCGATCCGACGGGGAATTTTAGTTTGCGGCAAGGGTTGGCAATTGTGGTCGCGGTCGTCGCGGTAATTTTTCAGCAATATTGGGCGCTACAAGGCATTGCCGCCTTTGGCGCAGTCGCTGCCGCTGGTTTTGTGAGCGGCGCGATTGCCACCGGCACTTTAAAAGGCGCACTTTGGGGCGCAGTCAGTGCGGCGGTGTTTTTTGGCATTGGTTCCTATTTTCAAAACGTCGCCGGTATAAACGCGGAAGCCGTCAGAAACGGCGGGAAGGCAATGAACTTGATGAAGTCAGGGCTGACAAGCGGGCAAACGTTGGCGAAAATTGCAGCACATGCTGGGGCTGGCGGCACTTTGAATGTGCTTCAGGGTGGCAAGTTTGGGCATGGTTTTGTGGCAGCGGGGTTTACGGAGGCGTTGAGTCCGGCGGTTGGGCAGTTTGGTGATCGCAATGACTTCGGAACCATTTTGGCGAAGACAGCAGCCAGTGCGGCGATTGGTGGAACGGCAAGTGTGCTGAGTGGTGGTTCGTTTGCGAATGGGGCGAAAACTGGGGCGTTTCAGCAACTATTCAACTCGTCAATACATGAAATGATGAAGCCGGGGCCTGATTGGCAAGGTGGTAGCGGCGAGCCATCTCTCATGGATAGTGGGTTTTAGGGAAGCGGTGGGCCTAACAGCATATTTTCTGACGGAGGGGGTGAAGGGGCGTTTGGAAATGGCGGGTTTGAAGGAAATAATCTTGATGTTTCAGCCGCTCTCCAAAATATAAGTGATAACTATGTTTTGCCATTCGGGCACGGTTGGTGCGCGCGCCATACGGCGAACGGGATAGAGGCAGGAGGCATTTTACTAGGGGAAAGGGCAAACTTGGCACGGGATTTTGGCCCCGTCTTAGCGCGTGCTGGCTTTCTTACTGTAGATGTCACTAACGGTTACTTGCCAATTCGAGGTGGCGGTAATTGGTACATACAGAGGACAACGGCCAGCAGCAGGTAATATGCAAATGTACAACGGCACGCAGTGGGTTTCTGATTTTCCGCAGCCTCAGTTTTACCCTGGACCTGGGTTTCGTGCTCACAGTCCTGCGTTCACAATATATCGGTTCCCGACTAGGACAGGCTTGTGAAAATATACCTATTTTTAATACTTTTCCCGTCCTATTGTATCTCATCTGATGCCACGGACTATGCCGCACATAAGTCAACTTTGACTATTTTCGTTAGAAAATCAGCTAGCTTCGAAGATAATTCATCAGCAATTGCGCAGCTTCAGTTGCGACTTGAAAAGATTATAGGCAAGTTGAAAAACGACCTGCGACCGAGCGCGAATTTAAATACTCTGTTACCAGAGCAAGGAGCAGACATGATTGATGGATTGGATTTCATGTTTGACAATGGAACTGTTTTTGTAACAACGCGCGACATATTGCGGGCAACGAATAAGGAATTTAATAGTTTAAGCTCAAATCGAAAAAGTTTAAGATTTATATCTCAAGCAACAGATAGCAGTGTTGCATCGAACTGGGCCATTCAGTTGGTTTCAAATGGCAATGCGACGCAAAGTGGCGCTCTTTTGGTTTCTCGTGGACAAGATTTAGTTCCAGCTCCTCCAAACTCACTTATCGTCTTCTTAAACACTAAGACAAGAGTTTATTTATATGAGGAACAAATTGTGCTAAAGCGGCAGGTCTATTGCGAAGCGCTCTTTGACTATCGAAATGCTTTGGCGACCCTTTCAAAATATGCTTATTGCTTTGACAAGCGTTTACCCAAGTTAGTTAGAAAAAAATATATAGCTAAATCTCGAAAAATACTTGAAATGTTAGTAAGTGAGCAGAATGCATATGAAATTAAACAGCTTAATAACTAACACCAAAGCGCCCGCGCCTCAAATACGGCAATGATCGCGGCATGCTTAAGCGCGCATCGCAGTTATTTGTGGTGTCCTGGTCGCACTACGGACATCCACCATTTTCAGCCAACCGCACAAAACTCCCTCCCAGGCGTAAAACCAGCGCAATTCTTTGCATCTGTGAGAACGCATTTTCTCCGTTCAGGCCATTTCTGGGGTGCAATTGCCAAGGTTTTGATGTGGGCGAATGTGGTTGTAGTGAAAGCGAAATTCCTGCATCGCTTGTTGCAACGCGGCTGTTGTGTCGATTTGAATGTGGCGAATGCTGGTTTTAAACGTCCCAAAAAAGCGCTCAATCCGGCCGTTTTGCCAAGGCGCATGTGGATCGCTTCTTTGATGGCGAACGCCCAACTGTTGCATTCCCGCTTTAAATTCGTCCGACACAAATGCGCCATCGTTGTCGGTGCGAATGGCTTTGGGTTTGCCAAAGGTGATAGTCAGGTAGTTAATCAAGGTCAGAACCGCGTTGCATTCCCGCTTTAAATTTGTCCGACACAAATGCGCCATCGTTGTCGGTGCGAATGGCTTTGGGTTTGCCAAAGGTGATAGTCAGGTTGTTAATCAAGGTCAGAACCGCGATGGTGCTTTTTTCGGTGAAAGTCAGCGCCAAATTCTTGCGGCTGCCATGGTCAATCACGCCGATCAGAAGGTCGTTGCTGCGCACGCCGACGGCGCAGGCAGGGCTTTTGGCTGATCGTTTGGACAGGCCAACACCGGCTCGTATGCAGCAGCAGAAGCAAAATGGTCAAAAAAAGTAGCAGGTTGAAGGTGCTGCTAGTGATTAGCATGTGTCATCCGTTCTGGCAAAAGTCTGCGCGTATTAAAACATGTGCGCACAGCGCGACTAAGACGGCAAAGTCTCCCGCGCGCCCAGTCTGCAAGCCAGCAGCCTGGGCGAGTGATCCGCAACCAGCTATTTTTTAAACCGCGTCGTTGAGATAAATTCGACCCCATTTTTGCTAAAGGCTATCGTTGAACCGACAGATTCCAGCTGCGCCATCATCGCTTTTTGAATTTCCAGCATTTGAGCAAAGCCTTCCTGCTCTGCCGCTGGCATTGACGCCTTGGCCTTTTGCATCGACCCCAGCGCAAAATCAAACAGGGTGCTGCCATAAGCAAACTCGAACGCCTCACCATTTTTACTACTCGGCGCATTTTGTAAGGCACTCAGATCAGCCAGCCGGTTTTTACCCACACCGACAATAAGCATGGCCGGATTCATCGCGGCATAGCCCTCGTTCGCACTTAAACTACCGGCCGGAATGTCGGCAAATATCGCAGCGTCCAATTTTACCGGCTTGCCACCCAATTCAGGTTTCGTGTTTGCCAATTGCGTGACGTAGCCCTGCACCATGCCCAACACGGCTTCTGGTTGGTCGGTAAACAAAGCGACATTGCCCGTGACACCGCGTGGCTCCGGCTTTTCTGCCGCGAAATCCATTGCAAACTCATCAAAGCTAAAGCCAAAGCCTTTCACCATGGCCACCATACCCAACATTGGATTCGCCAAACCTTCTTTGAGCTTGATCGCACTTTGATTCCAACTCAGCAACTCTGGGCAGGTGTAAGGCTTCGCGATCACTTTGTCCGCTTGCAGCCGCATCACGTTCATGGTCTTTAGTGGGTCGGTCGAAAACGCCATTTTAAAAGCCGAACCTTTGCCATAAGCCGGCATCGGCACCACGGTACTTGTTAGCTGGGTCGCGATTTCAGGCCTAAGCTCCAACACCATCTTCCCGGACATTTCCGTGCCAGACAATTCGGTGTAACCCAACACCGCACGCGGCATATGGCTGATTACGCCCAACATTTCACTTTTGCACGCCGCCGTAGGCATCGGCAATTTTTCGTCATTCGTCGCCGCCCAAAGGGCTGCCTCTAATTTATTTGGCTTGCCCATGAACATATTTGACAGCGGTGCAAACTCGACAAAGCCCAGTCCAAAAGGATTCAACCCATAGCGCTGTTGGATAACGTTAAGCTTGCTGCTAACCGCTTTGGCGCTGCCGGCTGTGGCTGGCGCAATCATTTGCAGCAAGTCTGCTTTGGCGTTTAAAGGCAACAGGCTAAGCACCATTTGATCGCCTTCAATGACGATGATCGGTTGAATTTTTTCCGTGCCAAGGCGAAACACCTCGCCGCGCCGTAGCGCGCTGCGCGCATAGCTGAAACCTGCCCCGCGTTCTTTCACAGGCAATTTCGCATTCGCTTTTTTGCTGAAATCGATAATTTTATTCAGTGTGTTAGTCATCGTTACTCGCGCTTTGCTTGCATCTGAAATTTCCACGCGCATGACCGGTACCACGCCCACGCCATAAATGGCAAAGCGCGCCTGCGGCTTAAATCCAGCCTTCAAAGCGGCCTCGTCGCCGCTGTAAATTTCACCCAATTCAGCAAAAAAGCTAAAAAGCCGTTCGACTTCGGCGCGATTTGCCGCGTACTCGGCTGTTTCCGGCTCGCCCGCTGAAAGCCCTTTGAGAAAACCTTGCTTTGCCCCTGTCTTAAAAATTTCAACGATCTGACTGCTGTAGCGCTTCATGCGCTCCTGCGCTGCGGCGGGCATGGGCGCTAGGTTAGCCAACAAATACGGCGTATCCAAAGGCACGTAGTCAATGGGTGCAGCGGCAAATGCCGTGGGCAGCGCGAACAAAAATGC
This sequence comes from Rhodanobacteraceae bacterium, assembly GCA_031409855.1. Lineage (GTDB taxonomy): Bacteria > Pseudomonadota > Gammaproteobacteria > Xanthomonadales > SZUA-5 > JANNYA01. The sequence goes on from JANNYA010000136.1 coordinate 4,680, forward strand.
AGTGGCGATCGCTAAACGGCGCATGTGGAATCCTTAATTAAACGTTAAAGAGTGAGTGTAGCTTTAGGTGTGGTCTAAAGAGAAGTTAACCCACACCCTAACTCTGTTACGCCTGCTTAAAGTCATATTATGG
>JANNYA010000137.1:0-28213 GCA_031409855.1 Rhodanobacteraceae bacterium
CCCCACGGCTCTGATATCGAAAACTGTTCATGGATTGTGTGCAGTTTTGCTCTCCAAAACAGATAAATCAGGGTGAACGGCAACGACACTAAAGATCCATTTTGGAACTTTACAGCACGATCTGCAAATCCGGTGGCGGCGGTGCAAACGCGGGGCTAGCGCCAGTGGCACCCAATGTTTGCACGACATGCTCAAACAAACGCGCAAATGCCGGGCCATCCAGGGTGTCGAGCCGAATGACATCCTCTGTTAACCACTGCAAATATTCCGGCTTTGCTTTCGGCCCGGCGGCAAAGCCGGTGATGCGCTTAAGCCCAAGGCCCCGCACTTTAGGAATGGCTTCCTCATAAATCTGCAAATCGGTCGGGCTACCGTCGGTCATCACAAAAAGCATCGCGGGCAGGCGCTCAGGCGTGGCTGCCGCCTGATGCAGAACTAAAAACGCTTCCAGTGCTGCGCCTAAAAAAGTTGGGCCCGAGCTTGGCACCTCAAGCAGCGGCAAACGCAAGGCGCTGACCGGTTGCAAGGGCACAATCTCGTTAACCACCGCATCAAAAGTCAGCAGCGACAGCAGCACCTGCTCAGCAACTCCAGGTCGCGCGCGCAGGCTAGCAAGCATGGAAGCCAAACCGACGTTCACTGCAGCAATCGGCTCGCCCCGCATCGAGCCCGAGGTATCGAGCAAGATATAAACAGGCTGAAGCGTATTTGTAGCCATTATTCAGCGCTCTTTTCGGCGGACGGGTTGTTTTTTCGGTACTGGAGCGAGCTAACAAACGATGCTGCAATAAACGCGACACCCAGCAGCCCAGTGATGACTTCCGAAACATGGTGCTGGGTACCGACCAACATAATGACCGCAAGCACGCCAATCGCGTAATGCGCGCCATGCTCAAGAAATACGTACTCGTCCAAAGTGCCTTCATTGACCAAATACACCGTCATCGAACGCACAAACATCGCACCAATCGCCAAACCAATCATAATCACCACCACGTCGCGGGTGATGGCAAATGCACCAATGACACCGTCGAAGGAAAACGATGCGTCCAACACTTCTAAATACATAAAACCGCCAATACCGGCGCGTTTCGCAATTGTTGCAGCCTCATCACCACCTTCGTCGCCACCAAACAAACTGGACAGCACATCGACGCCGATGTAAAGCATCACGCCCGCCAAACCGGCAACGAGTACCGTCAGCTGCAGTGCTGGTGGCAGCCACCATTGCATGCCGAATAGCACCACTAGGGAAGTCAACACTGAAATATTGTCCAGCTTGCCCAAGTTTGCTAGGCGCTTTTCAAAAGCCCCTAGCCAGTGCAAACCACGGTCAGCATCAAAAATAAAGTCCAAAAACACCAGCAGTAAAAACATGCCACCGAAAGCAGCAATTGCTGGGTAGCTGCTAGTTAAAACTTGGCTATATTCATCCGGCCTATTTAGTGCCATTTGGATCGTATCGACGATGCCAATTTTGCCCGCCAGCGCAACGATAACGATGGGAAACACGAGCCGCATGCCGAAAACAGCGACCAAAATGCCGACGGTTAGGAACATTGTCCGCCAAAACTTGTCCATATGTTTGAGCACACCCGCGTTCACCACGGCATTGTCAAAGGACAGTGATATCTCAAAGATTGCTAGCACCAACGCCAACCAAAGCGCTGTCATTGCACCCACTGCGTGCGTGCTGCCCCACCAAAACGCCATTACCAAGCCCACGACCGCGACGCTTAGAGAACCCCAAAAATTTAGAAGAAACTTACGCACATGACCTACCTATTAAATGAAGTTCGGATTGAATGTTTTGCCCCGGGCAAAACACAGTTTTGGTTAAAAAAGTTTTGCCAAAGCGCAACAAGCGCCGCTTGAAAATTGCAACTAACGCACCATCTTAACACTCCGTATAGACGCAGCAATCATCATGCGCAGCCCCACCCCAAAGTTCGTTCTATGTGCCTTTTCGATGCTTGACGGTGTCTGCGTTTGTTCGTAGAGTGGCGATGTGACCGTAAATCTTTATCAAAAACAGCAGTTATTAAACTCAGTTCAGCTAGTCAGTCTATCTAAGGAGAATCGTAATGGGAATTAGTCTACAAAAAGGCGGGAACGTCAATTTAAGCAAAGAAGCGCCTGGCCTTAAGGAGCTTTTGGTGGGCTTGGGTTGGGACGCGCGTGCGACCGATGGCGTCGAGTTCGATTTAGATGCCAGCGTGTTTTTGACCAAGCCCGATGGCAAAGTGCGCTCGGATGCCGACTTTATTTTCTACAACAACAAAGTTTCAAACGATGGTTCAGTCGCGCACCAGGGCGATAATCGTTCGGGTGCTGGCGATGGCGACGATGAAGCCGTTGAAGTTAAACTGGAGAAAGTAGCTGCGGATGTCGAAAAAATCGCGTTTGCAGTGACGATTCACGAGGGCGAAACACGCCGTCAGACGTTTGGGCAAGTCAGCAATGCATTCATTCGCGTCGTGAATAAAGCTGACGGCAAAGAGTTGGCACGCTATGACCTGTCCGAAGATGGCTCTACAGAAACCGCGATGATCTTTGGCGAACTGTATCGTGCGGGCGCAGAATGGAAGTTCCGCGCCGTTGGCCAAGGTTTCAAAGGTGGCTTAGGCCCACTTGCGGCAAATTACGGCGTCAATATGGGCTAAGCCCGATATTCAGATGTTTAGAAGCAGCGCTTAAAAATTAAGCGCTGTTTTGCTGTTAATCGCTAGAAAATGTGAGGCCGAAATTGTGGCGAAATTTACCGTAACAGGCGGAGAAGATCCTTTTTTGCACGTCACGCTCGCGCAAGGGGATCGCATCATTTGCGAATCTGATGCGATGGTGATGATGGAAGACCCTTTGGATCTGAAAGGGCAAATGACCGGCGGTTTGGCAAGCTCGTTATTGCGTCGATTTACCACGGGCGAGTCGCTTTTTCAGCAAAGTATCGAAGCGGTGCGTGGCGCTGGGGATTGCCTGCTTGCACCGACGCTGCCTGGCTCCATCGAGTTGCTCGATGTCAGTGCAAAAAACGAATACTGTTTGGCCGATGGCGTTTTTCTTGCTGCCGAAGCAGGTGTAAAACTGCAAGGCCGTATGCAGGGTATCGGCCAAGCCTTGCTGGGCGGCACCGGTGGCTTTGTAATCTTGGAGGCCACCGGCGTTGGCAAACTCGCGGTCAATGGTTTGGGCGGGTTATTCACGCTCGACGTCGTCGAAGGTAAACCAATCAAAATTGATAATTCGCACGTTGTTGCGTGGGATAAACGCCTGACTTACAGCGTCGGCATGGCAACCGCGCAAGGGCGCAGTTTTTTAGGCAACTTGGTAGCAAGTCAAACTACCGGCGAGGGAATGATTTTAAACTTTAGCGGTAATGGCAAAGTCATCATTTGTTCCCGAAATAAATCCTCATTAATTAATTTGTTTTCTACAAAATAAATTTTAGCGTTCTAACCAAAAATAAAAGGAACACAGATATGGCAATCAATCTTGGTAAAGGTGATCGAATTTCACTTGATAAAGAAGCCGGTACTACTCTCACCAAAATCATTATGGGTTTGGGCTGGGATGCGATGAAAACCAAAGGCTTTTTTGGCTTTGGCGGTAAGGCACAGGAAATTGATCTTGATGCCAGTTGTTTGATGTTTGATCTCAGCAATAACTTGGTGGACGTGGTGTGGTTTCAGCAGCTCAACTCCAAAGACGGCAGTATTCGCCATTCTGGCGACAACCGCACGGGTGCGGGCGAGGGTGATGACGAGCAGATCGTGGTGGACTTGAGCCGCATTCCCGCTACCGTTAAAACTTTAGTATTTACCGTGAATAGCTTTACCGGCCAGAACTTTTCGCAAATAGAAAATGCATTTTGCCGAATCGTCAATGGCAGTAACAATGCGGAAGTGGCGCGCTACCAATTGTCCTGCAACGGTACGCATACGGCGCAAATCATGGCCAAGGTTTATCGCCATAACAACGAATGGAAAATGCATGCCTTGGGTGAAAATGCCACTGGGCGCACTTTTCAGGAAATGATGCCTAAAATTACGCCGCACTTGTAAGTACACCTTTGCGACGTATGTGAAACTGCACTCTTCTTTGCGAGCGCAGCGAAGCAATCTCAATTAACACGCTCGGCGTGCCGAGATTGCTTCACTTCGTTCGCAATGACGAGACAGCGGTCGCTTTGCTAATTTGATGAATGATTTTGCACGCTGGATGGAGCCGCTAAAGGCGCGAATTTAGCGGTTTCTTAAACACTATAATAAAGATATTCATGCGCGTTTGGTTTAACCGTCACTTAAGTGTCGTCATTCGAATTACCGGGCTTTTGCGGCAAGCGCAATTCCCATTAACTTCTATAATTTCACATCGGCACAGTTTTTTTGCTGGCTTCACCACTGCAGACGAGAGTTTTATCGAGCCTGCCGGACTAAATTCTACTGACTACACCGCCTGGTGTTTAGAAACTGCGCGCTTGCATAAAGTGGATTGGTTGGTGCCAGGCCATGACGCTACGGCACTTGCGGCGGCAGAATCAAGCTTCAACGCCATCGGCGTGCGTATGGTCAATGCCGCGAGTGCGGATTTAGTACCACGCTTGCATCAAAAGGACTGGGTTTATGCAAACGCGCCCGCCTCGGTGCCCAAGCCCAACTATGTTGTGATTGCAGCCGATGCCGATCTCGACGCTGCGTTAGCACTGATCGAGCAATCTGGCCCGGCCTGTATCAAGCCCTGTGTCTCAATTTACGGGCACGGCTACCACCGCTTGCAGACACAGCCAGCACACATAGAGGCCGAATCTGCGGTGGCAAGCACTGAATTTATGACCCTGGCGTCTTGGCGCACGCGCTATTCGCCGCCTAGCGCTGAGCGTCGACAATTGTTGATGGAATACTTGCCCGGCTGTGAGTACAGCGTCGACTTAGCCTGTTATCAAGGCGAGGTTTTAGCCGGTGTCGCGCGTCGGAAATCGCTGACCAGCCCTGCGCAAACGATTGTAGATCGCGCTGATTTGCTTGAATTTTCCGCCCAGTTAGTGGCGGCCTTTGGCTTGCATGGTTTGATCAATGTGCAATTTAAGGACGCACTCGATGGCTCGCCGAAGCTGCTGGAAATCAATCCACGCGCCTCTGGTGGCATCGCAATGAGCTGTCTATCCGGCCTAAATTTACCGTTTATCGCCTATCAGGCGTGCTTACAGGATGGCAAACGCGGCGTGCTGCCCGCACCGAGCTACGGCCTGCGCGTAGCCGAGGCACCTTGTGCATTCATCGTGCCCGACTGGGCACCGCAGTGATTTCAAGTGCGCTGCTTGCGAAGGAAGCATTAGGTTCAAATCTGGCCGTTGTTCATCATGCTGTGGCGTTGCCTACTGGCACTTTGCAAGTACGAATTGATCGCAGCGCTGTGCCGCTGTCTGAACTTTGTGGTTTTGCCGCACGCAACAACCCCAAACGCGGTTTTCTGTTCGTCAGCAAAGTTTTGGGCAAACATGTGCCCTGTACGCCCGCACAAATATTGGATGCGCAGCAATTCCTAGTCGACAAAATTGCGCCCGAACGCTTACTCGGTGCGCTCGTCATCGGTATGGCGGAAACCGCAACGGGGCTGGGCCAAGGCGTTTTCGAGGCGGCCTTAAAAACTGCGCACGCGCCCGGTTTGTATCTGCAAAGCACCCGTTATCCGCTTGCTAATGCTGAGCAAATTGAGTTTGAAGAACCGCACAGTCACGCGGCGCAGCAATTTTTGTACATGCCCGAACCTGCCGCGTTGCGCCAGCGCTTTGACGATGCTCGATGCGTTGTGCTGGTTGACGATGAAATATCTACCGGTCAAACCTTGGTAAATCTAGTGATTGCCTTGCGCAAAAAAAATCCACTGATTGAGCATGTGGTTTTGCTTTGTTTGACCGATTTTAGTGAAGGTAAAGCCGAACAAGGCATGCGCGCAGTTCCTGGCATTATTTCAGTCACAACTGTCGCGATCTTGCACGGTGCTTACAGTTTTGATCGTGACGCGACTTATTCCGCCGCTGCAGCTGCCCCCGCGTTCGCGCGCATGACTTGCCGACGCGGCTATCTAAGCCAATATTCAGCGCGTTTAGGGCTCGCAGCAGCCATAAGTTTGCCGCAAACCGTCATCAAGGCATGTTTTACCTTGGCCGGTACAGCGAACAAAGGCTTGCGCGGGCGTGTTTTGGTGCTGGGCACGGGCGAATTCATGCATCCAGCATTTTGTTTGGCCAGTGCGCTCAACGAATTAGGCGTTGATACTTGGGTGCAATCAAGCACCCGTTCACCGATTTTAATTGGCCACAATATTGCCAGCAGCGTCGCCATACCTGATCCTTACGGTGAGGGCATACCGAATTTCTTGTACAACTTTATTCCAAGTCAATTTGATGCCGTGTTCGTCGTGCATGAAACGCCACGCAATGCCGAATTGATGACGCTTTGCCAAACATTACACGCACATTCTGTCAGCCTGTTGGATGAGGATGTCATCAGCATTCAAAATCTGTATTCCGCCCAATGAACTCGAATTTGCCGACTTTAGCAATTTTACCGTCGGTGGTTTTCACCGATCTTGACGACACTTTGTTTTCGACGCTACGCAAGCAAACTGCAGGCAATCAAAATGCCAGCCCAGATAGTCTGGAATTGCAGCCGCAAGCCTATCTAAAAGACGGCGCGCCGATTTCCTACAGCAATGCTAAACAGCGCGCTTTGCAGCAATGTTTGGCTGCTGCGACGCGCGTGATTCCAGTCACCGCACGCAGTATTTCGGCTTTTAAGCGGGTGGATATCGCCTTCAGCTCGTACGCCGTTGTCAGCCACGGTGCGTGTGTATTGCTACCCGATGGCACGCCAGACTTAGTTTGGGCCAAGCAAATGCAGATGTTGCTTGCGGCGGCGCGGTTGCCGTTAGATGACGCGATAAAAACCCTAAGCAATAGCGAGCAAAATGCGCAGGGTGCGCTGCGAGTGACGCTCGTCGAGGAACACGGACAAGCTTTGTATGCGCTGGTCAAACATAACGATGCGGATGAAGCGGTCATTAGCGAGCTTGCAAGGACCTGCGCACGTCCTTGGGTCGCTGCGCACTCAGGTTTTCAGCTGCATGTTAATGGCAATAATCTAGCGATCATTCCACCCGGCATCAATAAAGCGGTTGCGGCGCGCTACGTTACCGCGCATCTGCTGCAGGAATTGGGTGAATTCGTGTCGATTGGCATGGGTGACAGCTTGACCGACGGCGGGTTTATGTTGGATTGCGATTACTGCCTGTTGCCGAGCGCTTCCCAGCTGGGCAGGGCATTGCGGGTGCAGCTGCATGACTAAACCGACCTTCGACGAAGAGGCATTTACGGGCAGCTACCGCCCGGGTGAAGTGCAGTTCTTACTCAAGCCAATCCAGATTGAGCCGATGCCTGATCTGCATGCGAAGGAACGTTTGATTCAATCCGGCGCGCGCCATTATAGTGAGATGCTGGGTGTAGAACGCCAACCTAGCGCTGAATACATGGCCTTGTTTCATGCGGCGGTGCAATGCAATGCCGCACTTATGGCGCGCGATGTCTGGCGTTTAGCCGCGCACATCCACGCCGCGCGCCCAGGGGGTGCCACTTTGGTTTCCTTGGCCCGCGCCGGTACGCCTGTGGGTGTATTGCTACACCATGTGCTGCGGGAATTTTTTGATTGCGCGGCGGCGCACTATTCGATTTCGATTATCCGCGATCGCGGTATCGACGAAGTCGCGCTGGATTACATTTGCGCGCGCCACGCGCCCGAAACGCTGGTGTTTATTGATGGCTGGACTGGCAAGGGCGCGATCGCCAATGAATTGAGTAGTTCACTCAAGGCCTACCACGCAAACAGCCGGGTCAAATTGGCGGATGAGCTTTACGTTTTATGTGATTTAGCGGGATTGGCCAGCGCCGCCGGTTCGACACAAGATTATCTAATTCCATCAGCGATCCTGAATGCCACGATTTCCGGATTGGTTAGCCGTTCGGTCTTAAACGAGCAAATCGGGCCAGCTGATTTTCACGGCTGCCGCTACTACAGCGAATTTTCCGCCCAGGATCGATCCGTCTGGTTTATTGAGCAAATTATGACGTCAGTGCGCGCACTGCCAGCCAATGCGCGCGTGCTACCGCCGCCGCATGATCGCGCAAAATTAAGGGTACAAAGCAGCGCGCTGTTAGCACGGCTGATGCACGAATTTGAGATCGATAACCGTAACTACATTAAGCCCGGTATTGGCGAGGCGACACGTTCTTTGTTGCGCCGCACACCGCGCGTATTGTTGCTTTCCGAGCTGGACGCACCTGAAGTTCAGCACTTACGTCTGCTTGCCCAAGAAAGCGGTGTGCCGATACAATTTGACCCCGAGTTGCGCCTACACGCCGCCGCTATAATTCAAAGGTTATCCGATGCATGATGCCCATGGCCTGGATGCCTGCAGTCTAGCTCCACACAGCCTTGATCCACACAGACTTGATCCGCATCGGCTAGGCGCCTCGCTGTATGTGCCAGCGATCCACCCTAAGTTGGCCGCCGTATTCGCAGGCCATTCTTACCCTGATGTAAGATCACTCATTGCGTGTACCGAAGACGCGATTGCCGAACACCAGCTCGACTCGGCGCTTGCGCGTTTAAAAGAAGTCTTGCCGACGCTGCCGCCGCGCGCATACGGGCCGCTGCGCTTTATCCGGCCACGCAATGTCGAGGTTTTACAGGCGCTGTTAGGGCTAGCGGGCATTGAGCGCGTACATGGTTTTGTGCTGCCAAAAATCGATCACAGCACTGTTTCCGGTTATTTAGACGCCCTAGGCACGCGTAACTTCGCGATTATGCCAACCTTAGAAACTACCGCCGCGTTCGAGCCCGATGCAATGCGCGCCCTGCGCACATTGTTGTTGCAACCGGCGCATAAAGCTCGCTGCATGGCTTTGCGCATTGGTGGTAATGATCTGCTGGCCCTACTGGGCATACGCCGCGCGCGAAATACTTCAATTTATCAAACTCCGATTGGCGCATTGATTCCGCAATTAGTCATGTGTTTTCGCCCGCACGGCTTTCAACTAACCGGCCCGGTTTTCGATGGTTTGGAAAGCATGGACACCCTGCGTGCAGAGGCGCTGCAAGATCGGCACATGGGCCTGATTGGCAAAACCGCAATACACCCTAGCCAAACGGGCGTGATTGAGTCTGTTTTTCGCGTATCTGAGTGCGAGCTAGCCGCAGCAAACGCCTTGCTGAGTAGTGAGGCTGCGGTGATAAAGTTCGACGGCAGCATGCTAGAGCGCACGGTGCATTCCGAATGGGCGCGCAACATCTTGCAACGTAGTCAAGACCATTCGCGGCACGGTATGGAATTTCCGGGCGCTTAGCGGGTACAAACGCAACCGTCGATGCTGGCGTTGCGTTGACCGTTGGCTAAAACCACCAGCCAATCGCACCAAACTCGCTAACTATTGGCTGAATTAGTCAATTTCACCGCAGATTTAGCCTGTTTTCCGCTGGCACGCATCGTGAATAGATAGAACCAAGGCTGCAGCCCGACGCTTTTTATCTAATCACGAAAGGAAATCTACCATGGGTATTTTCACGCGCTTAAGCGACATCATTAACTCCAATATCAACGCTTTGTTAGACAAAGCGGAAGATCCAGAAAAAATTCTGCGCCTGATGGTGCAAGAAATGGAAGACACGCTAGTTGAGTTGCGCACCGCCGCCGCAAAAGGCATCGCTGATCGCAAAGAGCGCGAGCGTTTTGTTTCCAACTTGCATGCAGAAACCACCGATTGGGCTTCAAAGGCCGAGTTGGCGCTTTCCCGGGGCCGGGAAGATTTAGCGAAATCGGCGCTGGTACATAAATCCAATCTTACTGAGCATTTGGTCGTTGTTGAAAAAGAAGTGAAGTTGATTAGCGAGCAATTGGCGCAATTGTCGGAAGATACCGCCAAGCTGCAGGCAAAACTTGCCGAGGTAAAGGCGCGTCAACGCACGATTGTGTTGCGCCATCAACACGCAGAAAATACCTTGCGTGCCCGCAGCCAAGTGGCAAATCAGCGCGTCGAGGGCATGATGCAGCGTTTTGATTATGCCGAGCGCCGTATTGATGGCCTGGAAGCACAAAGCGAAGCGCTGGCTTTTGGCCGGCAGAAATCTTTGGCGGCACAAATTGCTGAGCTTGAAACAGACGAGCGAATTACCGAGGAGTTGGAAGCATTGAAGGCGCGCATGAAAGCGAACGCTAAGCCTATGGTTGCGAAACCGATGGTTGCGAAGCCTGCCGTGGAAAGCAGCCTCGATAGCAACAACGGGAGCGTTTAATATGTCCGGCGTGGCAGAAATCGCCGTAATCCTATCGCTATCCATTGTTGCGCCGATCGCCATCATCACCAATTTTATTCTTAAGCTGCGGCAAAACCGTGGCTTGAGTACCGATGACGAGCGCATGTTGAGCGATTTGTGGCAAAGCGCAAAGCGTATGGAAGATCGTATTAGAAGTTTGGAACGCATCTTGGATGCTGACCAGCCCAACTGGAGAAATAAATCATGAGCCGCCGTCAACGTAGTTCCCGAGACGAGAAGTTTATCGGCGAACGCATCAACCCGCACCGCTTGTATCGCAGCAATCGCCGCATTTTGGCGGGCGTTGCCTCTGGGATCGCCGAGTATTTGGGTTTAAGTGTTACCGGTACGCGGTTCGCGGTGTTTTTCCTATCGATGATCTTTTTCCCGGTGGTGCCATTTATTTACTTAATCATGATTTTCATCCTGCCGCGCCAACCGGAAGGGCTGTATGAAAGTCCTAAAGATGAAGCATTTTGGCGCACCACCGCACTGGCACCCAGTACCAGCTTTTCCGATGCGCGCTACCGCTTTCGTGACATGGAAGAACGCGTGCGCAACATGGAAGAGTATGTAACCAGTGCAAAGTATGAGTTTGAGCGGGAAATGCGACGTAGTCCGCCGCCTAGCCATAGCCCGCTGTAGGCTTTAGTGAGTTAACAAAAAACCCAGGTGCAGTTGGCCTGGGTTTGTTTTTACTCAGTTAGACGTCGAATTCTTTGAAGAAAGCAAATACGAATCAACGTTGGCGATTAGACCAATGTCACCAACTCCGAATACGCCGCAAGTTTCGCATCTCGTGTCAACAACCGCAGTGGCTCGCATTGGGCTTGGGCGATCAGGATGCGATCAAATGGGTCCCGATGGTGCATAGGCAGCAAATCAACCTGCGCCACGTGCTCGGCGCTAATTGCAAGTAGCTGTAAGCCAGCGGCGCTAAATCGGATTTTGGCTTGTTGACCCGAAATCGGCATTTGATCGGGCACTAACCGATGCTTAATTGAAATTTCCCAAATACTTGCTGCACTGACAAACACTTGGTCACCGCCTGAAATAATCAGGGAGCGCGCTAAGGGTGAAAGTTTTGCTGCATCCGTCAATACCCACAGAGCAATATGCGTGTCGAGCAACAGCCGCATTAGTTTGCCAAGCCAAACATATCCGCGATTTCCGCGTTGCTGGCGTCAATGTCATCACCGATTTCGAACTCACCTCGGCAGGTGCCAAATTTGACGAGCGCACCTTTTTCTCGGATTGGCACCACTCTTGCGGCAGGTTTTCCGTTACGCGCGATTACGATTTCTGCGACTGCGCCTGACTCAACCGCCTCGACCAGTTTAGAGAGAGAATTTTTTGCGTCCAACATGTTGTAAGCGTGCATAGCTATACTCCTCCGCACTGTCTGGCTAAGTCTGGCTAGAATAGCGCATATGTTTTTAGTTGTCAGCTCGCGCCGATGTCAAACCAGCATGGACAGTCACACTTTGATGTACAGTATGACGTACAGATTGTCGGGGACGAAACTATGCAAGAAACAACGTTTACTGAATTGCGCACACACGCCAAACGATTTTTTGATGCCGTTGAGCGTGGCGAAACGGTTCGCGTACTTCGTAATGGCAAGCCAACAGCTGAAATCATTCCTATTCGGGCTGCCACGCCGTCATGGAAACGTGGCGCATTGCCGATGACGATTAAGGGCCTAGATTTGAGTCGCGAGATTATTAAAGACCGGGTCGGGGAACTGAGGTCTAGCGAAAGCGCAAAGTCAAACGACTAAAAGCACTTGAAAATTTTCCTTGATACTTCAGAGTTTGCCAAGCGCTATGTTGATGAGCTGGGTTCAGCACATGTGCTGCAACTCTGCGATCAAGCCACCAGCCTAGTCGTCAGTGTCATTTGCTTGCCTGAGCTTATTTCTACATTATCGCGTCTGGTAAGGGAAAAGCGCCTTAGCAAACGTGACTATCAGCGCCTTAAACAACAAGTGCTCGGTGAACTTGCAGACGTAGATGTGTGCCAAGTAACCCCTGAGATATTGGCGTTAGTGGTTGAGCTTTTGGAGTTATATCCACTGCGCGCGATGGACGCATTTCATATTGCCGGTGCAAAAGCGGTTGATGCGGATATTTTTGTCTCGGCGGATCATCGTCAAATTATCGCAGCGAAAGGCGCTGGGCTAAAGGTTGTCGATGTTTCGACAGCTTGATGCCGAATAGGCGAAACGCCAGACACGTTTTTTAGTTGCCAGCTCGCGCCGTGCCCATTAGTCTCCTGCGCCTGAAACTTCAGTCCATTGGCGCCCATGAGCGATATTTTAAACACCATTTTGGCGCGCAAAGCGCAGGAAGTTGCCGCACTCAAAGCACGCGCTAGTTTGGCAGAGCAGCGCGCACGTGCAGCCGATGCAGCGCCCACGCGCGGGTTTGAGGCGGCGCTGCGGGCGAAACTGGCGAAAGGCGTTAGCGCAGTCATCGCTGAGGTCAAAAAAGCCAGTCCGAGTAAGGGCGTGCTGCGTAGCGATTTCAATCCGGCTGAGATTGCGGCCAGCTATGAAGCGGGTGGAGCGGCGTGTTTGTCGGTGCTGACCGATATTGATTTTTTTCAAGGCAGTGATGCTTATATGCAGGCGGCACGTGCGGCGTGTAGCTTGCCGGTGTTGCGCAAAGATTTCATTATTGATGCCTATCAAATCTATGAAGCGCGGGCCTTGGGGGCGGATTGCGTGCTGCTGATTGCGTCAGCTTTGCAGGATTCGCGCCTGGCTGAATACGCCGATATTGCTCGCGAAGCCGGACTGGACGTGTTGATAGAAGTGCACGACGGCGATGAAATGGCGCGCGCGCTGGCAACTGACGGCCGCCTTATTGGCGTGAATAACCGCAATTTACGCACCTTTGAAACCGATATGGACACCTCGGTTAAGCTCAAACGCGAGTTCCCGCAAGCGCGCTTGTTTATCACTGAGTCTGGAATTCACAGCGTATCGGACGTGGCAAAACTGCGTAGTGCTGGGATCCACGCGTTTTTGGTGGGCGAGGCATTTATGCGCCAGGCCGATCCGGGGGCGGCGCTGACCGCGTTATTTGGCGATTGCCGTTAATTCCACAAAGCCTGCGCGTGATAGCGCAGATGGCTTTCGATAAAGCTAGTTCAGTGTTACCCATTGGCAGTTCATGTCCAATGGTTTAAAATCAGGTTTTTATTACACAAAAATAGTGAAAATTATGAAAAATATTGCAATGGCTTTGGCTGCATTTTGCCTGGCGTCTGCTGGCATAAACGCCCAAACCTGGGAGCGCGTGATTGGCAACGGCAACGGCTCCAGCTTTTCCGATCAGTTACAAAATGCTGACGCGAGTGTTGTTGATAACCAGGGTTTCATTCATTTTCAAAGCGCAAACAGACTTGTTTATGCAAATTCACCCTTCCTTTATCACATCTACACTTTGAACAGGAATAATGTATTTCCTTGGATTTGGGGTCTTGAAGACGGTCGCGCAGGCGAAGGATGTGGCGTTTTTGCGCGTAATGGCAATCGAGTTGATTGTTTTAAGGGCCCAGGCTATACCCCTCTGCCAAGCGATGCATTTAGGTTAATTAAGCGAGTTCACGGGTCACAAATGTGGGCGTTAGACCTTGCGCCCACCATTGTCGCGCTTGACGCGTTAGAGCAAACACGGTCAGGCGAAACCTTTGCGATCACCAGAGATATTAATGGGCAAGCACAAATAGTTCAAATCTCTACTTTTGGCGTAGCAACGACAACAGTGCTTGGTAATCCGTGTGTAACTGGCGCATACAGATTTGGTGCGTTCGAGTTACCAAATGATTTCTATCAGGACGGGCGACTTGCATTCGTTTGTGGCAGCGAACGCGAGATCAGACAATTTAAGATTACCCCAACGGGCGCGCTGTTTGCAATTCAGTCAATCGTACTGCCGCCAACCGTGACCAGCATCAACAAAGTGTTGTTTAATGGACAAGAAGAAGCATTTATTCTTACTGATCGGCGCACGGTTTTCCTTGCAAGCACTCAAGAATTTTCGTTTCCCATTTACCAACTGAGTGGGCCGCGCTATATCAATGAGATCTTGCGCACTTCTGAGGGCTTTGCCGCTGTATATGTTTCCCGCGACCCTAACAGTAATGACTCTGGCGTTCTTTGGAGCTATAGCCACGGCGGTATTTACGCGCAAGCAACCTCAGCATGGGTGAATCAGCATGACAGCAAATACGCGGTCACATCCACCGATCTTGTTATCGCCGCAGGAACCCGCGACTTTAGTCAAAGCGGCAATATCGGTGTGGCCATTCCGATTCTCGAAACAGTGGTATTTTCGCAAGACAGCAAGATTTATGAGTTGCCGTCGGTAGCAATGTTTGCGGGTAAACACAACGACGAAAACTTCAATATCTCAGTATCCGCGCCGGAAAATGCGGTTATTTTGAGCAATACCCCTGACCAGCCCTTGGGTATATTAATTCGGCAATTTGACTTAGCTGAGTTCGTCAGTCACTAGAATTCCTAGTGTTGAGAGCGTGACGGTCAAAATAAAATTTGAACCTTCCACCATCATATTAAAAGCGCCTGCGCGTGATAGCGCAGATGGCTTTCGATAAAACTGGCGACAAAATAATATGCGTGGTCGTAGCCTTCACGCATATTGAGCGTGATTGGATGCCCGCAAGCCTGGGCAGCACCGACTAAAGCTTCGGGCATCAAACGCGTGAGCGCATCGTCACTACTGCCCTGGTCAATCAGAATCGGCAGGCGTTCGCTTAAGTTTTTTATGAGTTCTACGGCATCGTAAGCATGCCAAGTTGATTCATCCGGGCCGAGCAATGCGGCAAAGGCGCGGCGGCCCCAGCTCGCTGGCCCCAAGCTTTGCGCGCTCGGGTGGCAAATGGGCGCAAACGCCGACAGGCTGCGATAACGCCCTGGGTTTTTCATCGCCACAATCAATGCCCCGTGCCCGCCCATCGAATGGCCGCTGATTGAGCGCACGTTCGTGACTGGCAGCTCGGCTTCAATTAGGGCGGGCAATTCATACGAAACATAGTCAAACATTTGATAGTTCGCCGCCCAAGGTGCCTGCGTGGCATTGAGATAATAGCCCGCACCCAAACCCAACGCCCAGCTGCCTTCCGGATCAACCGCCACACCCGCGCCGCGCGGGCTGGTGTCCGGGCAGACAATCGCGATCCCCAGCTCGGCCGCAACGCGCTGCGCCCCGGCCTTTTGCATGAAGTTTTCCTCCGTGCAGGTCAGCCCGGACAGCCAATACAGCACCGGCACTTTCGCACCAACCAAAGCCGCAGGTGGCAAGTACACCGCGAACGTCATGCTGCACTGCGTACTCGAAGAATCATGCTGATAGCGACGGTGCATGCCGCCGAAGGATTTGTTTTCAGAGATTAGTTTCATGGGTTTTCCTGATGGGTTTTCACATCTGCAAATACTTGCTTGACCGCAATCATAGCCAAGCAAGGGCCAAATTTACTGAGAAAAACACCCTATGATCCATTTGGATTGCCAGTCGCGCGACCGTAGAAGAGGAATGCATAGGCGCGATGACAAATTCGACGGCACTCAATGACTTTCGCCATTGCACGTTGGTGCACTTGATGGATTAGCCTTAGCAAATGACAAATTCACTCGAAGCCACCATTGAGCTAAACCAAATTGATCCACGGACGCGCTATTTTACGGCGCTTGGCGGACTATTTTTAGCGCTGCTACCTTTGATTCCGCTTTGGGTACTTAGCATCAAATTTGATTGGTCGTTATGGCTTTTGCCAATCTATGCTGTACTTGCCGCCGGGCTGGTGGCTCGATATGCGGTGGCTGCGCACGCACGGTTTGGTTACGCGCTGTTGGATGATGGTCTATGGCTGCAAAGAGGCGTTTATTGGCGTAGCTGTGTTTTCGTGCCGCGTGAACGGGTGCAGCACACGGAAGTCAATCATGGCCCGCTGGATCGCAAAATGGGCTTGGCGAAGTTAGTGGTGCACACTGCGGGATTGCGCCAACAGCATTTGATAATTCCAGGGCTAACTGATGCCCAGGCGCACGCGTTGCGCGATAACTTGCTCAAGCGCGCGCCGATTCATGCGCCGATAGCCCCGGTAAACTTATTGCCGATCGCCGAGTTGAACATGCCTGCTGATGTGCCACTCGAAGGCGATCTAGTGCCCCAAGCTGATCTAGATCCCAAAATGAGCGTCGATCTGCCGAGCGAATTGGCACCCAGCCCCTCGCCTAAATTAGCCGTCTAGCGATGATTCCAAATGGCGAAAATCAAGCGGCGGAGCAGTTGCAGGTGCAGCCAGAAATGCGGTTAGCGGCGGCACAGCGCATCGAATTGACGGGCGGCGAACGGCTGCACGCCTTTAGCTGGTTATTCGTACTGGTTGCGCAACTGTGGAATTTAATCGTGCCACTGACGTTGGTGCTTGTTGCTGGGCGGATGAGTAAAGATGATGGCTGGGAGACATTTTTTGCGTTATCTGCGGCACTTGTGCTGTCGGCCTATTCGCTTTTTTATACGCAGACCTTTAGATTTTGGATGGCCAGCGATGAGCTAATCGTTAAAGAAGGATTGTTCAACCGCACGCTGCGCCATGTGCCTTTTACCCGCATCCAAAATGTTGCGTTTCGGCAAAGTCTGTTGCACCGCCTATTTGGTGTGGTTGAGCTGAATTTAGAATCCGGCGCGGGCACCAAGCCCGAGGCCAAGCTGACCGTGCTGACTATGGCGCGCGCACGCCAGTTGGAGCAGGAAATTCGTGGCAGCTTAAGTTCGAGCACGCTGCCAGAAGCGGCACCTGCGGACTCGGTGGCAGTAACTACGCTGGGTGCTAGGCTCCTGCACCAAGTTTCGCTATTCGACTTGATCCGACTTGGCTTGATCAGTAATCGCGGCATGATAGCGATCGGCACCGCCTTTTATTTTTTGAGCCAAACGCGGTTGTTGCCGACCAATGTTTTTAAAGACATAGGGCGCTGGGTGAAAACAGATGTCGGGGTGGCGCATGGGCCGCTTTTCTGGCTATTGAGTGGCGTAATTACGCTCGCGATGATTATTGCGGTGGTGCGCGTGGCATCGATAGGCATGGCGATTTTTTTGTTTTACGACTTCAAACTATTTGCCGAGTCAGATCGTTTGCGCGTCGAACATGGTTTGCTTACGCGCCAAGGCGGCGCCACCAAGGCCAGTCGAATCGTCTGTTTTTTGCTGCGCGATGGCCTGCTGTATCGCTGGTTCAATCGGCAAAGTGCGGAAGTGGTATTGCCCGGCAGCTTAGCACTTGAGGATGGGAATAGTGGCCCGAAAGGCATGCGCTATTTGTCGCCAATGGCAAGCCCAGAGCAGGCCAATGCCTTGATTGCGCTGGCGTCCGGTGTTTCCCTTAGCGATATCCAGCTTGAGCCGCTGCATGCCCGAGCCTGGCGGCGCATGGTCAAATGGCCGCTGATAATCGTTGGCGTGCAAGTACTGGCTATGCTGACATTTCTCGCGATCAAGAACCAATGGCTAGAAGGTTTGGGCTTCGTGATTTCCTTGAGTGGTTTTTCTGGTTTAGGCAAAGCCTTTGCCCACAGTGGTTTAGTCGGCATGGTTTTGGCGTTCGCCTATATCGCTTTTGCCATTTGGATAGTCTATGGCTACAAGCGCAGCGCCGCCGCGTCGGGATTCGCGTTAACGCTTACGCATCTAATCATCCGAAGCGGCTACTTCAGCCAATGCAGCCATATCGTGCCACGCGGCGAAATACAAAGCGTCACGCTAAGCCAATCACCTTTTGATCGCCGCAGCCAAATGGCGAATGTGCATGTCGATTTGCGCGCCGGTTCGGCGCTGGAAACGCCCGAAGCGGCCGTGCATTATCTGCCAGAAGCGGTCGCGCGGGACTTGGCGGCGGCGTTGCGGACTGGCTCCGGCTAAAAGGAGGCATTTTCGCTGGGGGAAAAAGACTACACTCCGCGCCCTCTAATTTCGTTCGGATTTCCCTGTTATGTCAGCACTGATTTGTGGTTCGCTTGCTTATGACACCTTGATGGTGTTTCAAGATCACTTCAAAAACCACATTTTGCCGGACAAAGTGCATATGTTGAATGTGGCGTTTTTCGTGCCGGAAATGCGCAAAGACTTTGGTGGCGTCGCGGGTAATATTTCCTACAATTTGAATATGCTGGGCGGCAACCCGCTGCCGTTCGCGGCGGTAGGCTCGGATTTCACGCCATACCGTGCGCGCTTTGAGAAGCTCGGTATTTCCCTGGCGCATGTGCTGCAGCTCGATGACTGCTATACCGCGCAGGCCTTTATCACCACTGATCTGGATAATAACCAAATTACCGCGTTTCACCCCGGCGCGATGCTGCGCTCGAACGAACAGCACGTAAAAGACGTGATTCAAAGCGCGGGGATCACCTTAGGAATCGTCGCGCCCGATAGCCGCGATGCCATGCTGCAACACGCGAACGAATTTGCTGATGCGGGTGTGCCGTTTATTTTTGACCCGGGTCAAGCACTGCCGCTATTTAATGGCGAGGAGTTCAAGCATTTCATTGAGCGCGCCAAATATGTCTGCGTCAACGACTATGAAAGCGCGCTTTTAAGCGAGCGCACCGGTTGGAGCCCAGCGCAAATCGCCGAGCGCGTCGATGCCTACATTATTACTCGGGGCGGCGAGGGCTCCAGTTGGATTACCAAAGCTGGTGAATCCTTGATTCCATGTGCCAAACCACAACGAATTGTTGAACCCACCGGCTGCGGCGACGCCTATCGCGCAGGCTTAATTTATGGCTTGATGCACGGCATGGATTTTGCCACCACCGGGCGCATTGCTTCGCTGGCGGGCACGATCAAAATTGAACACGCTGGGCCGCAAAACCACGTTTATACCAAGGAAGAGTTCGCTGCGCGCTTTCACGACGCCTTTGGCTATCGGTTTTAGGGATTACTATGCGCGCTGCATCGTTCGTCATTTGGGCTACGCTACTGTTTGCCCTCACAGCCCATGCGGGCACGCTTACCACGCGTAATTTGACCCATGCCAGCGTGGCGCGCAGTTTCTTGGAATATCGCCCGACCGATCTAGCTGCGGGCGTGGTGCCGCTCGTGGTGGTGTTACACGCCGATTCGGAGAGCGCAACCACAGCCGCTGGCAATACCCGTGCCAGCTTTCAATGGCGCGTGATTTCAGACGTGGAAGGCTTTGTCGTGGCCTACCCGGCAAGCGTGGGCACTAATTGGAACGATTGCGGCCAAGTGGCGATTACCGGCACGCCATCAAGTGCTGAGGACGTTGGCTTTTTGCGGCGTGTGGTGGCGGATATGTCGAGCCGCTTCACGATAGATCAAAGTCGAATTTATGTTAGTGGGGCTAGTGGCGGCGGGTTAATGAGTTTACGCACGATGCAAGAGGCCTCAGAAACCTTCGCCGGTGCGGCGGCATTTATCGCGCTCAACGCCGTGGACAGTGTTGGAGAATGCCGACCGCCTGCGAACCCAAGCACGGTTTTGTACCAATATGGCAGTGTCGATACGCTAATCCAGCCCGCGGGTGGCCCGAGAAATCAAAGTGCTGCCGCCACGCGCACTTACTGGCAGGGCCGGTTAGGTTGTGTCGGCGCGCCGTTGATTGATGACTATTTTGATCTTGATATGGGCGACAGCTCCACGCTCAGCGCTGAGCGCTTTCAAACCTGCGCGGATGCTTCTAGCCTGCATATTTTGACGGCGACGGGTGCCGGCCACACGGTGCCTAGCCTACTTTATTTGAGCGCGGGCGGACAAAATCGTGACGTTGAATCGGTTGACGATGCCTGGAAAATATTGAAAGAAAGCGTGCTGGGCGTGGATCGTTGGTTGGCCACGAGTTTTGAATGAGCTGCTTTGAATGACGAACCTAATTAGCACCATCGCACGTGCAGCGGGCATGCTCAAAGCCAGCGGCGTACTCATTGCGCACCATCACGACAATGCCTTGGATGAGGCGCGTGAGCTGGTATTGCATGCACTGCATTTACCGCACGATTTTCCGGCAAATTTAGCCACCGGCAAGCTGCTGGAGTCCGAAGTTGCGTGTGCCCTAGCACTCATACAGCGGCGCATTGATGAGCGTATTCCGGCGGCTTATTTGACGGGCGTAGCGCGTTTTGCCGGCTTGCAATTCAAAACTGATGCGCGCGCGCTGGTGCCGCGCTCGCCCATTGCCGAATTAATTGTGGAAGGCTTTGCCAGCTGGTTTGGCGACACACCGCCAGCTGAAATTCTGGATATGTGCACCGGCTCCGGCTGCATTGGCATTGCCGCCGCGAAACGCTTTCCGCAATCGCGAGTCATGCTGGCAGATTTATCCGTCGAGGCATTGGCACTCGCAGAAGAAAATATTGCCCTGCACGCCTTAACTTCGCGCTGCCGAGCGGTGCAGTCGGATTTATTTGGCTCAATTCACGGGCGCTTCGATTTGATCCTATCGAACCCGCCCTATATCACTGTCGCCGACTATGTCGCGATGGCACCCGAGTATCGCCACGAACCCAAGCTCGGTCTGACCAGCGGTGCGGAGGGCTTGGAGCACCCGCTACAAATTCTGCGTGATGCGCCGGACTTTTTGACTGAGCGTGGCTTGTTGATTTTAGAAGTGGGCGAAGCCGAACGTGCGTTGCGCCGACTATTGCCAAAACTTAAGTGTCGGTGGATCGAGTTTTCCGTGGGGCAAATGGGTGTTATGGCGATTGGTCGAGCTGGGTTGGAGGCGGCGCGGCCGGAAATTATCGCCCGTGATCTCAGAAGTTGATTACTGTTGCGCTCCATTTGATCAAATGGAGCACTTACGAGCTGCTTTAGGTGGCGATTGGGCGACGTTAGACGTGCTCAATGCTGCGCTGTCACAGGCACTGAAATTCGATGGTGCGGTGCCGTTAAAGTTTGTCGAACAAAACAAGCTCTTGCTGAGTGACGGCTTAAGTTTCGAGCAGCGCATCGCTGATCGGGGCGAGATAGCGACGCGTGTTGCAAGCCTGCATGATTTTTATTCAGCACTGATGTGGCTGCGGTTCCCAAAAGTGAAATTGGCGATCAATGCGATTCATTTAGCAGGAATTGCCGCGCACGGAACCAAGGTGCGTTCGCGCCATCAGCAAGCGGTGACGCATTTGGATGAAGCGGGCGCGTGGGTGGTGGCTAGCACGCCAGCGCTGCTGGAGTTAATCGACGCGCATGATTGGCAAACACTATTTTTCGACAACCGTGCGGCATGGCCGCTTGCACCTGCCGCCGGTGCTAAATCCGCTGTGGCGAAAGTTGCAGGCGGTGACTGCCGAGCCGAAGGCGGAAAAACGGATTCAAAATCCGCGCAAGCAATCGAAGCGCGGGTGTTTGGTCATGCGATTTTCGAGTTGATGCATGCGCCGCACAAGTTGGTCGCGGCAAAAGTGGTTTGGGTTTTGGCAGATGCAAGCTATTTTTTGCTGCCAAATGCTGAGAAAGATGCACACCTAGATTCGCTCATTGCCACAGCACTTGCATCGGGCGCTGCGAGCAGTGATCCGAAATTATTATCCACCTTGCCGTTATCAGGAATTCCCGGCTGGTGGCCCGAGCAGGACGCCGAGTTTTATGCCAGCGCGCCCTGTTTCAGGCCCCGGCCCGAAGGCCGGATTTATAGCCCAGCGCTTCGGCTGGCCGGACTGTAAGTCACGTTTGCAGGGTGTCCGCCGCCAAAGCTACCCGCCAAAGAGCCGGTGCATTTTCGACAACGGTTTCAGCCGGTTCGATGCTGATTTTCGCGACGCCAAACGCTGCAATAACATCGGCATTGGTGCGCAAATGCAGGCTAGGCTCAGCGCAGATAAATTCACCACCGCCCGCTAATAGCATCGGAAGTAGCAATTGATCCGCCAAATGTTCACCAACGACCGCGCCCGAGCGCAAATAGCGGGCTAAACCGTCACGCGCGGCTTTTGCCACGTCTTCTGCACTTGTTCCGCGCGCGCCAAATTCGGTAACTTGCTCGCAGACATTGTCGAAAGTTACCCCGGCGCACAGCACATTGCCTGGCCCGGTATGGTTCGCTTGTGTGCTGCGCATAGATGTGATCGGCAAAGCATGCTTGGGCTTGCCCGCAGCGTAGTTTTCGCGCAACCAAGCTAATTCGCGTTCGGCGACATGTTCGGGCACGCCGGCGGTAATGGCATGGGCACTAATGCGGCCAGTACCGCAGCGCTGCAATAACGAAATGGGCGCGAATTTCGTGCCCGAAATAAGGGGCTCAGTGGCTAAGCTTACTCGCCCACGCCCGGCGGGATACAAACCTAGCGCTTCTACCTCCAGCATGACGTTGGCACCAATGGCGTGAAGCTGCGGCAAAAAGCAGGCAATAAAGAAATCCGCTGAAGGTGCCAAAGGGTTGTGCGTGCCGCCGCTTAAAGTAACTCGGCAAGGCTGCACCATTTGCAGCATGGCGGGCAAAATGGTTTGCAAGACCAGCATCGTGGAACCGGCCGAGCCAATGTCAAAGCGATAGTCACCCGCAGTGATTTCGCCCGGAATGAAGTGGAGTTCGCTGCTACCAAGCTCCGCACCTGTTACCGCAGCGCGCGAAATCGTGCGCGCGGACTCGACGCACACCAAATGTTGGCGCATCAATCCGGGCTTGCGTCGCCCGGCGCGAATATTGCGCAAGCTAAAAGCGCGGCCAGTCAACATCGATAAGCTCAATGCGCTGCGTAAAATCTGCCCCCCGCCTTCGCCTTGACTGCCATCGATAACCAAAGAGTCTGTTTTCTCGCGTCCCGCTCGGAAGTCCATTGTTCACGTCCAACTTAAAGGTGTTGACATGCAAAGCCCATGCCATGCGCTATAGCCGCCATGTTGTGCTAATTGCCGATCTTAGAGGATAAATCCGACGAAAATTGGCGAGGGTTAGTAGCCATGCCCCAGGCTGCGCATGGAAGTCATCAGTTTGCTTTATTTCTGCAACGCAAACGAAATATTTACGCCACGAGAGTGTCAAGTTGATCGCCTACGTTGTCGCCATCAAATTTGCATTGGATGGTCGTGACTTATTTTTCTGTGAGGGCCAATGGCCGAATAGCTGCAAAAACGCCGAACGTGGCAAAGAAAAACAGCCTAGCGCGTGCGATTGCGTACGGGCTAATGCGGAGCCTGCCGGTATTTGCGCTCGCTGGGGTTAGTGTTGGCACGGCACCTGTTTTTGCCGCAGACGTGAAGGCTCAGCCCGGCACCGTGTTCGTTTTTGGCTACGCCGCTGGCGCGCTGAGTGATAACTTTTCCGTCATAGTAAACGGCAAAACCTACACTGCTGTTAAGGGGGCTATCAAGATAGACATGCCCACTGGCGTTCAAAGCCTAGAAATCTATCGCGGCACTGAGCTGGCTTTTTCGATGCCGATCTATTTCGACGCTGAGTTCAAGCGCTCACTACTTTTGACGCTTGATAAGCCGGGATCGGTCGATTACACCTTGCAAGATAGTGTTACGGCGGAAATTTTAGACGCGGGTTCCAAAATTTTGCCGGGTATGGAAGCCAGCATTGGTGGCGCGGTCATCATCGAGCCTGCAGAAGGCTCAGAGGGCGTGGCAAAACCGCTGGTCAACGCCCTGGTGCGCCTTGAAAACACCGATCACTACGCAGTTACCGACGCGCAAGGAAAGTTTAAGTTTTCCGATTTAGCCGCCGGGCAATACACCTTGGTGTTTGTTGCACCCGAAAATTTTGATCCGATTGCGCCGATAACCTTTACCTTGGCACCAAAAGAATCTGCCGAGCGGCCGGTTTCAATTGCCGAAATTTTGGAGACTTTGTCCGAGATTAAAGTTTCCGCCACCGGCGTTAGCCAGCAAACGCAGGCGACCGAAGAGGAGCGTTCCAGCGCGCAGGTTGCTGAGGTCATCAACGCCGAACAAATGAAGCGTGGCGGCGATTCCGAAGCCAGCGGCGCACTCAAACGTGTCACCGGCTTGAGCGTGGTCGGTGGCAAATTTATTTACGTGCGCGGCATGGGCGAACGCTATTCCTCGGTGCTGCTCAACGGCGCGCAAATACCATCGCCGGATCCAACCCGGCGCGTCGTGCCATTGGATTTGTTTCCAACCGAAGTGCTCGACAGCGTGGTCGTGCAGAAAAGCTATTCCGCCGATATGCCCGGTGAATTTGGTGGCGGCACGGTGATGTTGCGCACCAAAGAGGCGGGGCGTAAACCATTTTTCAAAATTAGTGTCGGCATCGCTGCAGTCGATGGCACCAGTTTTTCCAGCGGTTTACGCCACGATGGCGGCAACCGCGATTGGCTGGGTTTTGATCGGGTGCGCGAGCTGCCTGATGCAGTGACCAGTTTGACCGACGGCCGCCCGATACCGCAAAACACGCCGTCGGCGCCGTTAGAAGCAGCTGGTGAAGCGCTGGCGCAAATTGGCTTTGATACGCGTCGGGAAAATATTGGGCCGAATGGGAATTTTAACGCGGCGGCGGGTGTTAGTTTTGAAGCGACGGACGACATACGATTTAGCGTTTTGGGTGCTTTGCGGAATTCCCAAAGCTGGGATACCAATAGGGAAATACGCAGAACTTATGGCTCATCAGATAATAGCCAAAGCCTATTTTTAAATAGTGATTTCGCCCGCGACGTGACTGAGCGCCAAGGCACATTGACTGGTTTCCTCAATACCGTAGCCACTCTTGGCGATGGACAGCGGATTCAAGCGACCAGCATGGTTCTGCGTCAGAGTTC
Source organism: Rhodanobacteraceae bacterium (assembly GCA_031409855.1). Taxonomy (GTDB): domain Bacteria; phylum Pseudomonadota; class Gammaproteobacteria; order Xanthomonadales; family SZUA-5; genus JANNYA01. Next base: position 25,132 of record JANNYA010000137.1, read on the forward strand.
TGATCAGACCCAAATTGAGGAAGGCTTTAAAGACGCGCCCAGTGACGTTTCTCGAGCTTTCGAGCTGGAATGGATTGAAAACAGTCTGGTTTCTAATCAGTTAGGTGGCGAACATTATTTTAGTGGGTTTCACGAGTTAAGCGTCAACTGGCAGGTCACCGACGCCCGCGCAGCACGTGAGAGTCCAGCAAAGCGCCGATATACCTATCTCAAGGTGGGTGGCGAATACATACTTTCGTTAGGCTCAGACGGTAACCAAATTGTTTATGAAGACTTGGACGATGCAACTCGCGAATATCGTTTGGGCTTTAGCGTGCCATGGGCTGCTAGCGATGAGTCTTTCGTTACCTTGAGCGCCGGTGTTGCGCGCCTGCAACGGGATCGCGAATCCGATTTGCGTCGCTTTACTTTCTCGGCCCGTTCCGCAGCGGTGATCACACCCGCCTTAGGGCGCCTGATGCCAAATCAAATCTTTAGCCGCGCCAATATTGGCCCCAACGGCTTTCAAATCGCAGAAACCACCCGCACCTTAGATAATTATGTGGCGGAGCAAACCGTGCAATCGAGCTTTCTCAACGCCGATTGGACTTTCGGTGAGCATTGGCGCTTCATCGGCGGTATTCGGCGCGAAGACAATGAACAGCTGGTATCTACGTTTGATATTTCCACACCAAACAGTGGTCGAATAAACGCCGGGTCTGATGCTGCGGAGTTGTTACCGGCACTGGCTGCAACCTATATTTTTGATGAAGGCCAACAGCAGCTGCGTGCGAGTTTTGGCCGCAGCCTCAGCCGCCCCGACTTTCGTGAATATTCACCTGCGCCATTTATTGACCCAATCTTAGATATCGAGTCCTTTGGTAACCCGGATTTGCTTCCGACGCAAATTGATAACTTTGATTTGCGCTGGGAACGTTATTTTGACGGCGATGAAAGTATTTCGGCAGCGCTTTTTTACAAACAATTCGACGCGCCGATTGAACGCACAACGGTGGCTGGTACCGGTGGTCTGCTGACCTATGAAAACGCGGAGTCTGCACGTAATTTTGGTATCGAAATCGAGGGCTTTATGCGCCTCGGTCGTTTTGCCGCGCCGTTAGAAAACTACTTTGCATCGGCCAATATTTCGGCCATTGAAAGCAAAGTCGAATTGGGTGGCGCAGGTGCCACGCAAACCTCACGCAGTCGGCCCTTGCAGGGGCAGTCGAAATACCTGGCCAATATCCAGATGGGTTACAAACCTGAAGCGGGTAAGTGGGAAGCGACTGCACTCTATAACGTAGCCGGCAGCCGAATCGCACAAGTTGGTGCTGTTGGTCTACCAGACACCTTTGAGCAGCCGTTTCATCAGCTTGACTTTACCGCGCGCTACCGCTTTGCACCGGAATGGTCGTTAGGTTTCCGGCTTAAAAACATCTTGGATGAATCGGTTGAATATGCCCAAGGCGGTTTGCCGACCCGCGAGTACAAACCAGGGCGCGAGATCGGCTTTAGCATCGAATGGGCACCGAATTTTGCAGCAGCTGAGAAAAACTGAGTCGAAAAGCCATGTTGACTTTGAACTGCAACAAAGCTGACTCGCCACTGTAAGAACGCGAGTCTAGGTTTGCACCAAAACAAAATCAGGTACCAAATTAAATTTCCTACTGGCATTTTTTTACTACTGGAGTTCTGTATGTTGATCAAGAATACATGTCTAAATGTTTTTCCGAGGAAAAACAAACTACTCGCCGCAGCTGCGGCCTTGATGTTGTCCAGCGCTGTGTTGGCCGATGTTTACGAGGCATCGTTTGAAGGTAACTGGTTCAATGAAAGCCAAAACGGCCGCGGTGTTTCCGTGGACTATGTGCCGCAAAGTGCGGGCAATGGTACCTACTACATTGTTAGCTTCACCTATGATGCACAGGGCAATCCAACCTGGCTGCAATACCTCGCAACCGGGCGCGAAGGCCAGCGCTTATTTAAAAACGTCGATGTGTTCCGCGTATCGGGCGGTACTCCTGGCACGACGTTCCCGCCGTTGGCATCGCTCGCCGTTGTTAAAGTAGGTACGGCAAACATTGACATGGCTAGCTGCTCGAAAATCACCATCGATTTCACTCCGATTGCGACCTCGGCTTTTCCGGCGCTTAACCAAGTGCTCACGCGCTTAGACAGCCCGGGTGTGGGTTCAAGTTTTTGTCCATTTGTTAATGAATTTACCACCTGCCCGACAGGCACCACCGCAGTTGCCGGTGTCGATCGCGTTTGCGAACTGCCGGGCGGCACCATCGCTGGCGATGTGCGCTTAAGTAATACCGCAACATATAAGTTAGGTGGCCGGGTCGCCATTGGCGGCGCGATGACCACCGCTGGCGTGGTTGCGACAAACACTGGGCGCTTATTCATTGAGCCCGGCACCATCGTTCGTGGCGGCGATGCAAGCTCGTCGCGTTTGATCGTTAATCCAGGCAGTAAAATTTTTGCGGAAGGCACGCCAGTTGCGCCGATCGTGTTCACTGGCGCCAATGAAGTCAATGATATTCAGCAGTCTCCAGGTGCATGGTCAGGCTTGATTATTGCAGGCTTAGCGCCAAGCAATAACGCATGCCAACCAACAACAACGCCGACCACAACCGGTACCTGCTCATTCGAGGCCGACTCTAGCGTGGTTTGGGCAGGTAATAATCCAAATGACAGCTCGGGCGTACTTAAGTACGTACAGATTCGCAGCGCTGGCGGTGTCGTGTCCGGTGATAACGATCTAAACGCCCTGACTTTAGGTTCAGTCGGTGCCGGTACGTTGATTGACTACGTACAAACCTACCGCAGTACCGATGATGGTTTTGAGATGTTTGGTGGTACGGTGAACCTAAAACATATCGTGGCGTTGGGTAACAACGATGACAATATTGATACTGACTTCGGCTACTCCGGCAAGATCCAATACGCTTACGTAAAAATGAGTACTCGCTTTGGACCGATTACGAATGACAGCCACGGCATTGAGTCGGATAACACTTCATCCGCTGCTGCCCGCCCGAACGCAGTACCACGTACACGCCCAACGCTAATAAATGCGACCTTTGACGGCGGCGGCGTG